>CAKUMG010001303.1 GCA_934667465.1 uncultured Actinoplanes sp.
AGTTAGCCCAGCGCGCCAGCGAAATGGCGCCCGACATGCGCGTGATGTTCATCACCGGCTTTGCCGCGGCGACGCTCAAGGCAGGCAAGGCGGTGCCCCAGGCCCGCGTGCTTTCGAAAACCTTCCACCTGCGCGACCTGGTCCGCGCCTGCATGGCCAAGCGACCCGAGGAACGCCCGGCCAGCGCGGACGTCGCCCTGGACCTGTGGGGCCTGCTGGACGCGCCGGTCAGAACGACGGCGTCTGCACCCTGATCGACTCGAGGTTGAGGCGCAGGTCACGGGCCTCGCCCGGCGCCCGGATCGGCGTGACCACCGCGAAGCCCTCGGCCAGCGCCGCCAGGTCCGTGCCCGGCTCGAGCGGCTCGTCGGCGGCCTGGACGGCGGTGCGCACGTAGCCCTCGCCCGCCTCGGCGACGCTCATCTGCACCTGGCCGAACCGGGCCAGCGACGCCCGGCGCAGCCCGCGGATGCCGTCCACGTGCAGGTCGGGCACGTTGAGGTTGAGGATCGTGCCGGGCGGCGTGTGGGTCAGCGTGGGCAGGAGCTTGACCGCCAGCTCGGCCGCGCTGGTCCAGTGCCGCTTCTCGTCGTCCTGCTTGTCGAGGTCGGCGATCGCCTGGCCGCCGCTGGCCGCGGTGCCGGCGGTGGGGGAGAGGACGTCGAGCGAGACCGCCATGCCGTGCAGGCCGGCGTGCGAGGCGGTCATCGTCGCGCCCACGGTGCCGGAGTGGATCACGGCGGCGCCCGCGTTGGCGCCGCGGTTGATGCCCGACAGGACGAGGTCGGGGGCCGGGCCGAACGCCTCGCGCAGGGCGAGGAGCACGATGAAGGCGGGCGAGGCCGCGACGGCGTACGCGGGGACGTTCTTGACCCCCGGCAGCTCGCGCGGCTGGACGACGATCTTGTGGTCCTTCTCGACCGCGGTCAGGGCGGCGCTGGTGCCGCTGGCCTCGGTGAGCGGGGCCGCCACCACCGCGTCGAAGCCCTGGCGGGCCACGGCCCGGGCCAGCCATCTGATCCCCGGCGCGTCGATGCCGTCGTCGTTGGTGATCAGAATGCGTGGGGTCATGCGGGCACCTTCGCGTCGACGGGGGTCAGCCGCACCCGCTCGGTGAGGACCTGCACGGCGTCGATGCGGCCGGTCCCGAGGCCGTGGCGGGTGACGTTGAGGGCGCCGGCGGCGGCACCCGTACGGACAGCGTCACACAGGCTCCCGCCCTGTGCCAGCACGGCGGCGACGCCCGCGGTCATGGAGTCCCCGGCGCCGCGGGACTCGGCGGCGACCATCCGGGGCATGTCGACCTCGTAGACCCGGTCCTCGATCAGGGCCAGCGCGCCCTCGTCGGCGCGCGAGACCAGGGCCATCTCGGCGCCGTCGGCGTGCAGCTTGTGCAGGGCCTCGGTGAGCGCCTCGGTGGAGCCGTCGCGGACCATCCCGTCGCGGATCAGCTCCTCGTGGCTCACCTTGACCACGTGCGGCCGGGCCTCCAGCGCGGCCGCCAGGTGGTCGGCGGAGAGGTCCACGATGACCTTGCAGCCGTTGGCGCCCAGGTCGGTGGCGAGGCGCCGGTAGACCGAGGCGGGCACCACGGACGGGTGGGCCGGGCCGCTGAGCACGGCGATGCCGGCCCGCAGCCCCTCGGCCAGCGCGAGGCTGTAGAGCTCGTCCATCTCGTGCCGGGACAGCGGCTGGCCCGGGTCCTCGGCCAGCTCCTGCCGCTTGCCGCTGCGGCGGTCGTGCACGTACCAGCCGGTCCCGGACTCGCGCTTGATCGTCTTGAGGGTGACGCCGTGGAACTTCAGCAGCGGCTCGAGCACCCGGCCGACCTCGCCCCCGGCGGCGGCGCACAGCGTGACCTGGGCGCCGAGCAACGTGATCATCCGCGCCTGCCAGACGCCCTGGCCGCCCGGGTGGACGTGCAGCTCGGGCTTCTCGTTCTGCTGCTCGATGGTCACCGTGAGCTGGGGTGCCGGTACGAAGACCATGACCCCCTTGTTCCCCATGCCCCCAGTTTTGCGCAAATGTCCCCCTGGCGGACGCGGATTGCCATGCTCGGCGCCCGGACCCGCGGCGCCGGACCCGCGGGGCGCCCGGACCCGCCCGGACCCGGGCGCCGGCGCCGACAGCTGGGCGGCGGCCCGCGCCGCCCTGGTGCTCGACCGGACCGGGCCCGGGCAGA
>CAKUMG010001304.1 GCA_934667465.1 uncultured Actinoplanes sp.
CGGACCGTTCGGCCCGGTACATGCCGCCCAGCTCGGCGATCCGCAGCGGCAGGTCGCGCCAGGACCGCTGCCGGGCCCGGAAGATCAGCGCGTGGTGCGGGCACAGGCTGGGCCGCAGCACTAGTTCCTCCTCGCCGAACCGCATCGGCGGGTACATGTCGTCGGCGAACTTGTCCCAGTGCCCGGACAGCTCGAACAGCTGCCGTTTGCCCAGCGGCGGCGAGTAGACGTGCTGGTAGCCGCTCTGTCGTTCGAGCTCGCGCAGGTACTGCTCGACCTCGTGCCGCGCCGCGGCGCCGGCGGGCAGCCAGAACGGCAGCCCGGCCCCGATCAGCGGGTCGGAGTCGAAGATGTCCAGGTCCCGCCCGAGCCGGCGGTGGTCGATCGGGTCGTTGCTCATGGTGGTTCCTCTCGGAGGCGGAACCAGGCGGACACCCCGGACACGACGAAGCCCCGGGCGTCTCGCCCGGGGCCGTGGTCGTCGCTCGGCTCGGCCGGCCCGAAGGCCGCCGAGGGTGGATCAGCGCGCACCGACGCCGGGGAGACCCGGCGTCGTCGTCAGCATCCCGATCCACATGCCGCGACCGTAGCAGCGCCGCCGCGCTGCCCGCCCCCCATTTACCTGCGTAGGCCCGGGTGCACACCCGCCGGGTTGCCGGTGTGTGCGGCGAGGCGTTGCAGGACGGTACGCAGCTGAGCGCGCTCCCCGGCGTCGAGCGGCCGGAGGATGTCCTCCTCGTGCTGGTCGGCGATGCCCCGCGCCCGGGGCAGCAGCTCGCGCGCGGTGGCGGTCAGGTGCAGGGCGTGCGCCCGCCGGTCGGTGGGGTGCGGCCGGCGCTCGACCAGGCCACGCCCCTCGAGGTCGTCGATCAGCCCGACCATCACCTTGCGGTGGATGCCCAGCGCGTCGGCGAGCCGCTGCTGGGTGCTGCCCTCGTCGTGCTCGAGATGCGTGAGCAGCCCGAAGTGCTGGGGCGCGATGCCCAGCGGCGCGAGCCGGGCGCCGAACGTCTGCGCGATGTGGAACCCCAGTTGGGACAGCAGAAAGATGGGCCGGTCCGCGAGCGGACGGCCGGATTCGTCGGGCACGGCCACACTGTACCTTCCGGTGATTGTCGTCTACGGTAACAATGACTGCCGGACGATGGGGGCGACGATGAGGATCTGCGTGTTCGGGGCGACGGGTGGCGTGGGCGGGCACATCGTGCGGCAGGCCCTCGACCGCGGCGACACCGTGACAGCGGTCGTGCGCGACCCGGCCCGCCTGCGGATGCGCCACCCGGCGCTGACGGTGACGGTGGACGAGGCCGGGGTGATGCGCGGCAGCGACGTGGTCCTCTCCGCCGTCGGGGCGCGCGGCCGCCACGACGGACCGGTGGCCTCCACCGTCACGCGCGCGATCCTGGGCGCGATGAAGGCCGAGGGCGTCCGCCGGATCGTCGTGGTGAGCGCCGGCCCGGTCGGCCCGCCGGCCGGCGGCGACGGCTTCCTCGACCGGCGGATCCTGCGGCCGATCGTCAGCGCCGTCTTCAAGGACGTGTACGCGGATCTGCGCGCGATGGAGCGCGTGCTGGCCGAGAGCCCCGCCGACTGGACCGTGGTGCGGCCGCCGAAGCTCGTGGACAAGCCGCTGACCGGCCGTTACCGGACCGCGGTCGGTGGCAATTTGCCCCGCGGGCGCAGCATCGCGCGGGCCGATGTGGCCCACGCGATGCTCGCGGCAGCGGGCGACCCGGCCACGATCGGCCGGGCTGTAGGGGTCGCCTACTGAGCGAGGCTCTTCTCGATGAGGTCGGCGGCCCGGGCGGCGCCGGCCTGCGTCCGCAGCTCCTCCTTCAGCGCGGCGGACCTGGCCAGGACGGCCGGGTCCGAGGTCAGTTCCAGCAGCGTTTCCCTCACAGAAGACGCCGTCGCCGTGGCCGAGTCGAGGGTGCGGGCGACGCCGAGCGAGACGAGCTGCTCGGCGTTGGCGACGATCACCCGCTCGACGGGGTCGTCGTCCTCGGCCGTGCGGCGCAGCGTCGTGGTCCGCTCGTGCACCTCGACGATCCGGGCCAGGCTGCCCTCGTCGCCGGTGACGTCGCCGTCCAGCCGGACCCGGTCGCCGACCACGACGCCGCGGCGGCCCAGCGGCCGCGCCTTCATCGCGGTGACCACGCGGCCGTCGACGAGGGTGGTGA
>CAKUMG010001305.1 GCA_934667465.1 uncultured Actinoplanes sp.
CCGCAGACCTCCTGCGCGTCCTCCGGGGTGGCCACCTCGCCGGTGCCGATCGCCCAGACGGGCTCGTAGGCCAGGACGATGCCGCCGCCGTCGCCGGGCGCGCCGGCCACCTGCTCGGCGGTCAGCCCCTCCAGCGCGGCGTCCAGCTGGGCGGTGCAGTGCCCGACGTGCCCGCCGGCCCGCCGGACCTCCAGCCCCTCCCCGACGCAGAGGATGGGCACCAGGCCGTGCCGCAGGCTCGCGCGCACCTTCGCGGCGACGACCTCGTCGGTCTCCGCGTGGTACGCCCGCCGCTCCGAGTGCCCGACCACCGCGTACGTGCACGCCAGGGCGCTGAGCATCGCGCCGCTGACCTCACCGGTGTAGGCGCCGGAGTCCTGCGCCGAGACGTCCTGGGCGCCGTACCCGATGCCGAGCTTGTCCCCCGCGACCAGCGTCTGCACGCTGCGCAGGGCGGTGAACGGCGGCACCACGACGACCTCGGCCGCGTCGAGCTGGGCCGGCTTCAGCGAGAAGACGATCTTCTGCACCAGGCCGATGGCCTCCAGGTGCGTCAGGTGCATCTTCCAGTTGCCCGCGATGAGCGGACGGCGACCCTCGCGGACCGCGGGCTGCTGGGTGCGTGCCATGCGTCGTTCCCCGCTCAGTCGGTGAGCACCGCGAGCCCCGGCAGCTCCCGGCCCTCGAGGTACTCCAGCGACGCGCCGCCGCCGGTGCTGATGTGGCCGTAGGCGTCCTCGTCCAGCCCGAGCTGGCGCACCGAGGCCGCAGAGTCACCGCCGCCCACGACGGACAACCCGTCGATGGCGCCGACCGCCTCCGCGACACCCCGGGTGCCGGCCTGGAACGGGGCCATCTCGAACACGCCCATCGGCCCGTTCCAGAACACCGTCTTCGCCGTCGAGATCGCCTCGGCGAACGCCGCGACGGACTTCGGTCCGATGTCGAGTCCGAGCCGGTCGGCAGGAATGTCCGAGACGTCAACAATATCGTGATCAGCGTCGGCCGCGAACGCCGTCGCCGCCACGACATCCGTCGGCAGCACGATCCGGCCCTGCGCCTCCTCGAGCAAGGCGGCACAGGTGGAGATCATCTCCTCCTCGAGCAGCGACTTGCCGACCTCGTGGCCCTGGGCCTTGAGGAACGTGAAGCACATGCCGCCACCGACGAGCAGCTTGTCGACCTTCGGCAGCAGCGCCTTGATCACGGCGAGCTTGTCGGAGACCTTCGAGCCACCCAGGACCACCACGTACGGCTGTTCGGGCGACTCGGTCACCTTCTGCAGCACCTCGACCTCGCGCAGCACCAGGCCGCCCGCGAAGTGCGGGAGCCGGGCGGGCACGTCGTAGACCGAGGCGTGCTTGCGGTGCACCGCGCCGAACGCGTCGTCCACGTAGAACTCGGCGAACGAGGCGAGCTCGCCGGCGAACGCGCCGCGCTCGGCGTCGTCCTTGGACGTCTCGCCGGCGTTGAAGCGCAGGTTCTCCAGCAGCAGCACGTGACCGTCGGCGAGCGCGTCGACGGCGGAGCGCGCCGACGGACCGACCGTGTCGTCGGCGAACACGACAGCCGACCCGAGCAGCTCCTGCAGCCGTACGGAGACGGGCTTCAAGGTGAACTTGGGGTCGGGCTCGCCCTTGGGACGGCCCAGGTGCGAGACGACGATCACCTTGGCACCGGCGTCACGCAGGGCGACGACGGTCGGCAGCACGGCGCGGATGCGGCCGTCGTCGCTGATGACAGTGGGATCGCTCTTGTCGAAGGGCACGTTCAGGTCGGCGCGCACGAGCACGCGCCGACCCGAGACACCCTCGCCGAGCAGGTCGTCGAGAGTCTTCACAGAATGTGTCCCTTACAGGGAGGCGCCGACGTACTTGACCAGGTCGACGAGGCGGTTGGAGTAGCCCCACTCGTTGTCGTACCAGCCGACGACCTTGACCTGCGTGCCACCGATGACCTTGGTCAGCGGCGCGTCGAAGATGCAGGACGACGGGTCGGTGACGATGTCGGAGGAGACGATCGGGTCCTCGGAGTACGTCAGGTAGCCCTTGAGCGCGCCCTCGGCGGCGGCCTTGACCGCGGCGTTGACCTCCTCGACGGTGGTCTCGCGGGACGCCACGAAGGACAGGTCGGTGGCGGAGCCGGTCGGGATCGGCACGCGGATCGCGAAGCCGTCCAG
>CAKUMG010001306.1 GCA_934667465.1 uncultured Actinoplanes sp.
GTGCCCGGCGGCGGCTGGCTGAACCGGGCGGCGGAGGGCTCGTGGGCACAGGCGCAGCGGGGCGATCTTCCGGCCCGGCTGGCGGAGGCCGCTGGTTCCGCGCGCTGGATGGCGTCGGTCTGCACCGGCGGGATGCTGCTGGCGGCGGCGGGGCTGCTCGCCGGGCGCAGCGCGACGACCAACCGGAGGGCCTACGACGAGCTGCGGGCGTACGGCGTCGACGTGGTCGAGGAGCGGGTGGTCGACGACGGGGACCGGGTCACCGCGGGCGCGCTGAGCGCGGGTCTGGATCTCGGGCTGTGGCTCACCGAGCGTGAACTGGGCGCGGACCGGGCCGCCGCCGTGGCGGCGAGCGTCGACTTCACCCTGCGCTCGCCGGTCTGGAAGCGCCCCGCGGCCGCCGGGCTTTCCTGAGGGCACCGGCCGGGATTTGCTCCACGGGGGAGCGAATCCCGGCCCGGGCAGAGCGAGTCCGGCCCGGGTTGAGCGATTCCGGGGCATCTTCGGGCGTTTCCGGGCACAGGAAAAGGGCGTCCCCACACCGGGACGCCCTTTGCTGCCTGTCGGGGGTTCTAGTTCGAGTTCGACATCATGCCGGCGCCGCGCCAGGTGAACTCCGGGTCGGCCGCGTACTGCACCGCGATCTTCACGAGGTCCTCGGCGTACCTGTTGGCGTGGTGTCCGCAGAACACCAGTTCGCCGCCTCCAGCCAGGGTCAGTCGGAGCTTCCCGGCTGCATTGCAGCGGTCGCACCGCTCATCGGCTGCTGTTCCGGCCACACTTCCCGCCGGCGGCGTGAGAGTCGGGGTCATCGCCTGCCTCCTCTGGTCGTCACCGATGAACATGTTCCTCGGC
Organism: uncultured Actinoplanes sp.; assembly: GCA_934667465.1. Lineage (GTDB taxonomy): Bacteria > Actinomycetota > Actinomycetes > Mycobacteriales > Micromonosporaceae > Actinoplanes. The sequence goes on from CAKUMG010001306.1 coordinate 856, forward strand.
TACTGCTCACCCATCGTGCAACACCCTCGGCCGTTGCGACCTTCCCACTGTGCCTCGGGGCGACCCAAGTCACATGTGGTCCGGCTAGTGTGCCGTGTACCAAGGGTGCCACGTCAACGATCATTTCTGCACAACGGTCCGATCACCACCGACCGATGTACGGGTGGTGACCAAAAGGGCACGGATCGTTGACGAAGTAGGCAGTAATCCAGTATTGATCAAGATGTACGTGCCCAGACCCGAATGGGCGATCCGGCGGCCCGCCGGCGTCCGCACCACTCTTCCGGGCCACCCGCCGACCGCTGCCCCGGCGGTCGCACCACGCTGCGCAACGAGCAAACCGCCACAACAGCGCCCGTACGCCTTCCGCGCGCCCCGCCGCCCGTCCCAGGGCCGCCTCGCGCGCCCGCCTCGCCCCGCCGCCCGTTCCCCGGGGCGGCCCCGCGCCTGGCCTGCGTCGTCGCCCCTTCCCCGGGCCGTCCCGCGGGCCGGATCGCGCCCGATCGCGCTCCCGAGCCCCCACCGAGGCCCCATCGCGCCCTGACAGGCCGCCCCTGGCCCGCCCGGACACGGAGCCGCCCGCACACCGCCCCGGCGCAACCCCGCCGCTGCGACAGTCGGAACGCTCCCGCCGCCTCGACAGCCGGCGCAACCCCGCCGCCCCGACAGCCGGAACGCCGCCGTCGGCAAGGAGGCAAGAGCCGAGAACGCCGCTGCCCGCGGGACCGGACCCGAAGATCCGGTCCCGCGGGCAGCGGGCGCACAGGCGGAGGTCGCCGATCAGTCCAGGTAGTCGCGCAGCACCTGGGACCGCGACGGGTGCCGCAGCTTGGACATCGTCTTGCTCTCGATCTGGCGGATCCGCTCGCGCGTCACGCCGTAGACCTGGCCGATCTCGTCGAGCGTGCGCGGCTGGCCGTCGGTGAGGCCGAAGCGCAGCCGGACCACGCCCGCCTCGCGCTCGGAGAGCGTCTGGAGGACCTGCTGGAGCTGGTCCTGCAGCAGCGAGAACGAGACCGCGTCGACGGCCACGACCGCCTCGGAGTCCTCGATGAAGTCGCCGAGCTGGCTGTCGCCCTCGTCGCCGATGGTCTGGTCGAGCGAGATGGGCTCCCGGGCGTACTGCTGGATCTCCAGCACCTTCTCCGGGGTGATGTCCATCTCCTTGGCCAGCTCCTCCGGGGTGGGCTCGCGGCCCAGGTCCTGGAGCAGCTCGCGCTGGATGCGGCCGAGCTTGTTGATGACCTCGACCATGTGCACCGGGATGCGGATGGTGCGGGCCTGGTCGGCCATGGCGCGGGTGATGGCCTGGCGGATCCACC
>CAKUMG010001307.1 GCA_934667465.1 uncultured Actinoplanes sp.
GGGCGCCGATCTGCAGTGCGGCGGCGTAGGCGACCCCGGTGACGGTGGCCGCGCTGCTGGTCAGGATCGGGCCGAGGACCAGGTACCAGAGCACCACGAGGGCGGCCGTGACGACGATCAGCACGTCCAAGGCGAGCTTGATCCGCTCGGCCCGGTTGCGCCGGGCCGACGGCAGCAGCAGGAGCCCGGTCAGCATGAGCGGCACGAACGCCAGGAACAGGTAGTCGGCCACCGCCGGGAACGCCTGCCTGCGCAGCACGGCGTCCTCGACGAACCAGGCCGCGTGCGCGGCCGCCCGCACGACGAACGCGGCCAGGATGAACTGCCAGGCCCGGCGGGCGCGCGGTGCGAGCCCGCCACGGGTCACGACCCGCCGGCCGAGCAGCGTGAAGAGCAGCGAGAACGGCAGGAAAACGGCGTCACTGACGACCGTACGCAGCTCCGCGCCGCCCCAGCCGCCGATCGAGAACACGAGGAACCCGGCCAGCAGCACCCCGCCGGCCCCGACGGCCACCCCCGCCGCCCGGTCGTATCGCCCCACACCCTTGCCTTCGGCCACCGCGGCCGGGAGTTGAGCCGCCTGCGCCGTCCGGGCTACAGGCCGCCCGCTTGGAGATGCCGGCGCCCTCTCGGCTTGGAGATGCCGGCGCGCTCTCGGCTTGGGGATGCCGGCGCCCTCTCGCCGCCGCCCGCGGCCGTGACAGCGCTGTCATACCGCCGGGTAACCGGTCGGCCCGGGATTACCACGCCCGTCACTCGCGCGTCATGGTATTGACACACCTCAATGCAAGACCCCCTTCCGAGGAGTACGCAGCATGTCATCACGAGTGGCACATGCCCTGCGCGCCGCCGCGCTCACCGCGACCGCCCTGGTCGCCGGGGTGGCCGGCACGACGGCCCCGGCACAGGCGGCCAACCCGTACGAACGCGGTCCCGCCCCCACCACCGCCAGCATCGAGGCGAGCCGCGGCTCGTTCGCCACCGCCACCCTGACCGTGGCCCGCTCCTCGGTCTCCGGCTTCGGCGGCGGCACGATCTACTACCCGACCAGCACCACCGTCGGCACCTTCGGCGCGGTAGCCATCTCCCCGGGCTTCACGGCCTCCCAGTCCGCCGTGGCCTGGCTCGGGCCGCGCCTCGCGTCGCAGGGCTTCGTCGTCTTCACCATCGACACGACCAGCACCCTCGACTCCCCGGACAGCCGCGGCACCCAGCTCCTCGCCGCCCTGGACTACCTGACCCGCACGAGCACGGTCCGCACCCGGATCGACGCCACCCGCCTCGGCGTCATGGGCCACTCCATGGGCGGCGGCGGCAGCCTGGCCGCCTCCCGCACCCGGCCCGCCCTGCAGGCCGCGATCCCGATGACGCCGTACCACAGCACCAAGAACTGGAGCACCAACCGCGTCCCGACCCTGGTCATCGGCGCGGAGAACGACACCGTCGCCCCGGTCGCCTCGCACTCCGAGCCGTTCTACACCAGCCTGCCGGGCACCCTCGACAAGGCGTACCTGGAGCTCAACAACGCCTCCCACTCGGCGCCGACCTCCGGTGGCAACGTCACGGTGGCGAAGTACAGCATCTCGTGGCTCAAGCGCTTCATCGACAACGACACCCGCTACGAGCAGTTCCTCTGCCCGGCCCCGTCCGGCTCCGCCATCCAGGAGTACCGCGACACCTGCCCGCACTCCTGACCGAGCCCTTCTGAGATCATCGCTTGATGCTGTCGCGCGACGAGGTCGTCGACTACCTGAACCGGTTCGACGGCCTCCCGCCCGAGGTCCTGCAACCCGGGCTCCTGTCCGACGGCAGCCGGTTCCTCGGCCGGCGGGCGTTCTGGGCGAGCCTGCTCTACGACGCAGCCGACGAGGACCTCCTCCAGGCCCTGCTCGGCGACGACGGCACCTGGCTCACCGACCAGATCGACGAGCTGTGGCAGGAGATCGAGCGGACGGGCCGCTGGCCGGTCCTGCGGTTCGGCGACTTCGCGCTGATCATGTGGCACGCCCACGAGACGGAGGGCCACGACTTCGTGGTCCTGCCGGGCGGCGGCCGGTGCATCGGCGTGGCGGCCGTCGCGGCTCGCCCCTCCGGACCGGGGCTGTCCTGGCCGGAGGCAGAGCGGCTGATCGACCGGGGCTCCCTGGGATCGGCCGCCCAGCGCCTGTTGCTG
>CAKUMG010001308.1 GCA_934667465.1 uncultured Actinoplanes sp.
TCCTGCTCCGCACCGGCCGCCCGCACGATGCCGGGCAGCCCCGGACCGCGATGCTCGTGCGCGTCCAGCACGATCCCCCGGACCGCCTCGGCGAGCGCGGCGAACCCGTCCCGGTCCGCCACCGGGATCCGCAACGGCACGGTGCTCAGGTACGGCCCGACGACCCGCGCCGCGCCGGCCGGCCGGTCCTCGACCGGCGTGCCCAGGATGACGTCCGCCTCGCCGGTGAGCCGCCGCACCGCCACCGCCAGCGCCGCGACCAGCACGGTGTGCACGCTCACCCGCTGCTCCCGGCAGAACCGCGCGATCCGCTCCCCCTGCGCCGCGTCGATCCGGGCCCGTACGTGATCCCCGGCTCCGCTCCGCACTGCCGGCCGAGCCCGGTCCAGCGGCAACTCCGCCCGCACCGCCCGGCCGGCAAGCGCCGCACCCCAGAACTCCCGATCCGCCGCGTCCCCCGCCCCGTCGAGGCCGGCGTGGGCGGGTGGCGGGAACGCGGGCGGCGGCGGCAACTCCGGCTCACTCCCCGCGGCGAACGCCCGGTACGCCGCGGACACGTCCTCGGTCAGGATCTCCGCGGACACCGTGTCGATCACCAGGTGGTGCAGGCGCAGGACGAGCAGGTGCCGCTGATCGCCGACCCGGATCAGCCGCGGCTCGAACAGCGGCCCGACGGCCAGGTCGAAGCGATGCCCCGTCTCCGCGTCCACGATCGCGGCAACCGCTTGCCCCTCGCCGCCCGCGTCGGTCACCGGCAACGACCGCGGCCGGTACGCGCCGACCACCATCCGCGGCTCGCCGTCGGCCTCAGGGAACATGGCCCGCAGCACCGGATGCCGGAGCACGGCCAGATCGAGCGCCCGCCCCAGCGCGCCGGCGTCGAGCGGGCCGGTCAGCCGCACCACGACCGACTCGGTGCAGGCGGGACCGGGCGCGGCTTGTGCGGCGTACCAGAGCTGTCTTTGCATCTCCGACAGCAACGGCAGTGACTCCAGCACCGGCTCCGAGCGCTCCGGACCGGTCCCGAGCGGCGGCGGAGACGCAGCGCCGCTCCCGGAAGATGGCACGGAGACCTCGAGGAGCTCGCCGAGGCGCGAAATGCCCGGGAGCGCGCCCAGCATCCGCTCGGGCGCCACCCCGAAGTCGACGAAGCAGCCGATCTCGTCGACCCCGAGCCCGCTCAGCCGTGCCACCAGCGCCGCCGCCTCCTCCGGGCTGCCGATCAGGGCGCGGTCGGCGGTGTAGCGCTCGTACGCCCTGCGGAACACGAACGCCAGGTCCTCCTCCGGCGTCCCCGCGAGGTCGACTTGCAGGCCGAGGCTGTTGGTGAGCTGCCCGAACAGCGACAACGACGAGCGCAGATAGTCGCAGAAGGGCTCGAAGGCCTCCGTACGCGCCGCCGCGCCGTCCGCGCCGAGATAGGTGTGCAGCAGCAGGACCACCCGCCCGGCACCGGGGTCCAGCCCCGCGCTCGCGCGCGCCGCCCGGTAGATCCCGATGTTCGCGGCCAGCTGCTCCACGCTCTGCGCCATCAGGTTCGTGACCACGCCGATCCCGGCCGCCCCGGCGCGCCGCCAGCTGTCCGGGTTCGCGACGACGGCCGTGAAGAACTCCGGCATCACCTGCACCGGCCGCGGGAAGAGCCGCACCCGCACCTCGGTCCCGTCGCCCGCCGTGCCGGTCACCTCGTCCCCGCGCCACAGCGCCCGGATCCGCTCGATGCCGTCGTACATCAGATCCCGATGATTGCCGTACGCCTGCGGAGCGAGCACGAAATCGCGAGCATGCCAGCCGCTCGCACACCCGAGCGCCACCCGCCCGCCGGACAGGTTGTCCACCATCGACCACTGCTCGGCCACCAGAATCGGGTCGTGCAGCGGCAGGACGACGCATCCGGCCCGCAGCCCCACCCGGCTCGTCCGGCTCGCGATCGCGGCGGCCAGCACCGCGGGATCGGGGAAGATCCCGCCGAACGAGTCGAAGTGCCGCTCGGGCAGCCACACCGCGTGCAGCCCGCTCTCGTCGGCGTACGTGGCGGCGTCGAGGATCGCGGCGTACTTGCCCTGGGCGCTCTTCCGCGGGTAGTCGCCGAAGAAGTACAGGCTCAGGTCGGGCCGTGAGCCCGCCCTCGTCGCGTGACCCGTCCTAGGAACCTGGGCTGAAGACAAGGC
>CAKUMG010001309.1 GCA_934667465.1 uncultured Actinoplanes sp.
GCGCATGCTGGTCTGGCTCTGCCGCGAGCAGGAGCACCACGGCCACCTGTCGACCGTCCCGGTCGGCGGCTGGCGGCCCGGGGTGGCCAAGCACCGCCACGACCAGCAGCCCATCGAGGCGGCCGCGACCGCCGACGCCTGCGCCACCGCCGCGGCGGTCACCGGGGACGACGCCTGGGACGCGCCGCTGTTCCAGGCGATCGCGTGGTTCCTGGGCGACAACGACGGCGGATTTGTCATGTACGACCCCCTGACTGGTGGATGTTATGACGGTTTGACGGTGGATGGCCCTAATCTGAACCAAGGAGCCGAATCCACCCTCGCGCTCGTCGCCACGCTGCAGCACGCCCGCGCGTGGGCAGCCCGGCGCGGCGCGACCCGACCGTCAGGCGGCCTAGCGTGACCGCAATTCTCGAACCCCAGCAGCAGCAAGCCCCGACCTCCTCCCTGGCCCTCCGCCACGCGCTCACCATGCAGCCCGACGGGCGGCGGGTGGTCCTCAAGCTGTTCCTCCCCGGCGAGGACGCGCAGGTCGGCCGCAACCGGGTCGCCAGCCTCATCGAGCGCATCCTGCAGCTCGACGAGGACGAGATCGCCCGGCTGCACGACGACGTGCTGACCCGCTTCGGCGGCCGGCACCACGATCTGCTCGGCACGTTCGCGCACCACTTCGACCTGGTGCACCATCGGGTGCCGCCGGGCATCGAGCTGTCGCCGAACGCCCGCTCGCTGATCGGCGCGTACTTCAGCCACGAATTCGCGGTCGAGGCCGCGGCCCTGTGCAACCCGTCGATGGTCCCGCACCCGGACCAGACCGGGCTGGAACCGGGCGAGCTGCGGGCGGCGATCAGCCTCCGGCAGGTCGGCGAGGGCCACATCTCCTCGATCGGCTTCTGCTCGGCCGTGCTCGGCCCGGGCGACCGGATCCGCCTGGAGGACAGGGAGGGACCGCTGATGATCGCCGACCGGACCGGCGCCCGCCACCAGCGCGACCTGCTCGCCGCCGGCCTGGCCGAGCTGGACATCGAGACCGAGCTGTCGGCCACCGTGCTCGCGGCCCTGCCGGAGCGCTACTCCGACGAGGAGTTCGAGGACATCCTCGGGCACCTGCCGGGCGAGTTGCTGGCCCGGCCGACGACGGGCGAGACGCTGGCGCACATGCGCGAGATCGTCGCCGGGGACTACGCCGTCACGTTCCCGGCGAACGTCCCGCTGCACCAGCGGGTGCTCTGGCCGGGTGCGCCCGCCGAGAGCAACGGCATGGAGGACGCCCGCTTCGTGCACGTCGTCGAGCCGGACGGGCGGGCGTCGTACGCGGCGACCTACACCGCCTACGACGGCCGGCACATCGCCGGCCGGATGCTGCAGACCCGCGACTTCCGGCACTTCGAGGTGACGGCGCTGCGCGGGCCCGCGGCCAAGAACAAGGGCGTGGCGCTCTTCCCCCGGCCGGTGCACGGGCGGCACCTCGCGCTCTGCCGCTCGGACGGCGAGACCCTCGGGCTCAGCGAGCGCGACGAGCAGAGCCGCTGCTGGCAGGAGGCCGTGCCGCTGCTGATGCCGCACCGCGGGTGGGACCTCATCCAGGTCGGCAACTGCGGCTCCCCGGTGGAGACCTCGGCGGGCTGGCTCGTGCTGACGCACGGGGTCGGACCGATGCGGCGGTACGCCATCGGCGCCATGCTGCTCGACCTCGACAACCCGGAGCGGGTGATCGCCGACCTGCCGCACGGTCTGCTGGAGCCCGACGAGATCGAGCGCGAGGGCTACGTGCCCAACGTCGTCTACTCCTGCGGCGGGCTCGTGCACGACGGGCGGTTCTGGCTCCCCTACGGCGCCAGCGACGTCCGGGTCGGCTTCGCCAGCATCCCGATGGACCGCCTGCTCGGCGCGATGGTCCCGGTGGCCTGACCGGCCGCGCGACCCGACCGGGCCTGGGCGGGGCCGCGACCCGACCGGCGCGGGGCCGGGCAGCGCCGGGGTCCGACCGGCGCGGGGCCAAGCAGCGCCGGGGACCGACCGGGGCAGGGCCGGGGTTCGGCCGGGCCCACCCGCCCCGCGGCCGGCTCAGTCCTCCGCGTCGCGGATCAGCATCGCGACCTGCACGCGGTTGGTCAGGTCGAGCTTGGTGAGGATCCGCGACACGTACGACTTGACCGTGG
>CAKUMG010001310.1 GCA_934667465.1 uncultured Actinoplanes sp.
GCCCCACAGTGCTCGCCGCGTGCCCGCGCTGCTCGCCGCGTGCACGACGCCGCTCGCCGTGCCCAGCGTGCGCCCGTCGCGGGTCAGCGCGCGGCGACCCCCGGCGCGCCGAACGTGACCGGCACGCCGGGGGAGTAGAGCACGCTCGCCGGCGCCCCCGACACGCCGTCGAGCCCGGCCGCTGCGACCAGCCCGTCCGAGAGGGTCACCAGCTCGGCGCGGTGCAGCGGCCACTGTGGGTGCTCGTTGGGCAGGTGCACCGTGCGCCCCCACGCCCGGGTGTGCAGGCCCCAGCGGGCGGTGACGAAGTGCTCGGCCGGCGTCGGTTCGGTGAGCGGCGCCCCCACGCGTACGGTGAAGTCCGACGACGGCCCGGAGGGGCGCCGCCGGCAGGTGTAGCGGATCAGGTCGCCGTCCTTGCGCAGCCGCATGCGCGACCATTGGTAGGGCAGGTGCAGCGCCGCCCGCGCGCCGAGGACCGGCAGCAGGCGCTCGGCGTCCAGGGAGCGGAAGACGACGGCCCGGCGGCCCTGGGCGTCGACGCTGTAGAGCCGCACGTTGGTCTCGAGGAACGTGCCCAGGTAGGGCAGGCCCGGCCCGCGCATGAACCCGAGCCCGACCATGCGGAACCCGATCAGCCCCACGTAGGTGACGCCGTCGAGGGTGTCGGGTTCCGTGCCGCGCGGCAGCAGTGGCGCGACCCGTTCCGGCGGGGCGGCCCAGTGCAGGAACGCCAGGTCGTGCCAGCTCTGCACGAGCCACGGGCGGCGCACCGGCCGTACGGTCTCGGGGGTGATGTCCTCGATCATTTCTCTCCCCGCGCCCGTTCGTGGTGCCGCCGGGCCTTGAGCTTGTTGCCGCAGGTGGCCATCGAGCACCAGCGCGCGCTGTTGGACTTGCTGCGGTCGAGCAGGAACAGCCGGCACTCGTCGTTGGCGCACGGGCGCAGCCGCCCGCGCACGCCGTCCCACTCGAGCACCGCGTCGATGATCACACGGCGGGCGCCGTCCGCGTCGATCTCCCAGGTCAGGCCGCCGTCGCCGACCACGGGGCGCGACACGACGCCATCGAGCAGGGCGGTGAGGGCGGCGGGGCTGCGCTCACCGCGTACGACATCTTGCAGTAAGTCTCTGGCCTCGCGCAGCAGCTGCTGGCTCTCCACCGCGAAACCCTGCGCGCGCAGCCAGGCGTCGTCGTCGAACCGGTCCGTCGGCGAACCCGCGACGACCGGCGTGCTGTTGAGCAGCGTCAGCAGAATCATCTAACCCCCATCCGGCCCTTGACAGGTTACACGCCCGGCTGCTTGGCTCTAACCATCCAAACGCGCCAAGGGGGTTAGATTATGACGGAGATCCACCACCGCTACGCGACAGTCGACGGGCACCGCGTGTTCTACCGGGAGGCGGGGCAGCCCGGGAAGCCGGCGCTCGTGCTGCTGCACGGCTACCCGACCAGCTCGTTCATGTTCCGCGAGCTGATACCGCTGCTCGCCGCGGACTACCACGTCATCGCGCCGGACCACCTCGGCTTCGGGCTCTCCGACGCCCCGTCCGTGACCGATTTCGACTACACGTTCGACGCGCTGACCGACGTGACGGCCGCCCTGCTCGAGCAGATCGACATCGACCGGTACGCGATCTACGTCCAGGATTACGGCGCCCCCATCGGCTGGCGGCTCGCGCTGCGCGACCCCGGCGCGATCACCGCGATCATCACCCAGAACGGCAACGGCTACGATGCCGGCTTCGTCCCCGGCTTCTGGCAGGCGGTCTGGGACTACCACCGCGAGCGGACACCCGCGACCGAGGCGGGCGTGCGGGCGGCGCTGAGCCTCGACATGATCCGCTGGCAGTACGTGCACGGCGTGCCGGACGAGTCCCTGATCGACCCGACCGTGTGGTGGCACGACTTCCACCTGCTGTCGCGGCCCGGCAACGACGCGGTGCAGTTGCGGTTGTTCGCGGACTACGCGACCAACCCGCCGCTCTACCCGAGACTGCACGACTACTTCCGTACGCGTCAGGTGCCGCTCCTGGCCGTGTGGGGCCGCAACGACGAGATCTTCGGACCCGACGGAGCCCGCGCGTTCTCGGACGATCTGCCCGGCGCCGAGGTGCACCTGCTCGAGGGGGGCCACTTCCTGCTCGAGACCGCTCTCGAT
>CAKUMG010001311.1 GCA_934667465.1 uncultured Actinoplanes sp.
GGGTACGCCCTGGCCGTGGCGGCGCTGACCGCCGGGCCCGCGCTCGTGCCGACCGCCACGCCCGCGGCCGAGAGGCGTACGGTCGCGATCGTGCAGGGCAATGTGCCCCGGCTCGGCCTGGACTTCAACGCCCAGCGCGCCGCGGTGCTGACCAACCACGTGCGGGCCACCGAGGACCTCGCCGCGCAGGTGGCCGCCGGCACGAAACCCAAGCCGGACCTGGTGGTGTGGCCGGAGAACTCCAGCGACATCGACCCGCTGCGCAACCCCGACGCCGCCCAGCAGATCGCCGGCGCCGCGAACGCGATCGGCGTGCCGATCCTGGTCGGTGCGGTGCTGCGCGACGACACCCCCGGCGACATCCACAACGCGGGCATCCTGTGGCAGCCGGTCACCGGCCCCGACCTGGACCAGCTCTACACCAAACGGCACCCGGTGCCGTTCGCCGAGTACGTGCCGCTGCGCCCGGTCGCCCGGTTCGTCACCGACAAGGTCGATCTGGTGCAGAACATGGTCGCCGGTGAACGGCCCGGGGTCATCGACACCGGCGCGGTCACCGTCGGGGACGTGATCTGCTTCGAGGTCGCCTACGACGACATCGTGCGCGACACCGTCACCGGCGGCGCGCAGATCCTCGCGGTGCAGACCAACAACGCCACGTTCAACGAGGCGGAGGCGTTGCAGCAGCTGTCGATGGTGCAGCTGCGCGCCGTCGAGCACGGCCGGGAGGCGCTGATGGTCTCCACCGTCGGGGTGTCGGCGTTCGCGGGCACCGACGGGACCGTGCACGGCGCCACCGGATTCAACGAGGCGGCCGTGGTCCTGCGTGACATGAGCGTGGGCGGACCGACTACGCTGGCGACCCTGCTCGGACATTGGCCGGAAATGGCCGGTGTCGGAATCGTCCTGCTCGTCCTGGCCGCCGCGGCTGTGATCCGCCGCCGGTCCCGGCGGCCGGCGAGCGAGCACGAGGAGCACCAGGCGTGAAGACAGACGGAGGAATGGTGAGCGACGAGAAGCCGGCCGAGGCGGGCTCGGAGGGATACCCCGGTCTCGGCAGGGTGCTGGTGGTCATCCCCACCTACAACGAGGCCGACAACGTCCGGCTGATCACCGGCCGGGTCCGGGCCGCGGTGCCGCAGGTCGACATCCTCGTCGCCGACGACAACTCCCCGGACGGCACCGGCGCGATCGCCGACGAGCTGGCCGCCGCCGACGACCACATCTTCGTGCTGCACCGGGCCGGCAAGGAAGGACTCGGCGCCGCCTACGTCGCCGGGTTCGCCTGGGCCAAGGACAAGGGCTACGACGCGGTCGTGGAGATGGACGCCGACGGCTCGCACGCCCCCGAGGAGCTGCACAAGCTGCTCGACGCGCTGATCGGCAACGACGCGGTGCTCGGCACCCGCTACATCCCCGGCGGCAGCGTGCACAACTGGCCGGTGCACCGGCTGCTGCTCTCGCGCGGCGGCAACATCTACATCCGGATGGCGCTGGGCATGCCGTTCAAGGACGCCACCGGCGGCTACCGCGCCTACCGGATGGCGGTCCTCGACGCGATCGACGTGGCCACCGTCGCCTCGCAGGGCTACTCGTTCCAGGTCGAGCTGGCGTGGCGCACCTACCGGCAGGGTTTCCGGCTCGCCGAGGTGCCGATCACGTTCACCGAGCGCGAGCACGGCGTCAGCAAGATGAGCGGCAACATCTTCAAGGAGCAGCTGCTGCGGGTCACCGTGTGGGGGGCGACCGCCCGCAAGGAAGCCCTGATGAGCAAGCTCGGCCGCAAACCGCACCGCTCGTCGACCTGGCCCTGACCGCCGCGTACAGCCGCCTTTCAGCGGGGCGTTCTACAGTTGTCCTTCCGACGAGGGACGGTTCGCCGCCCGGGGGAGTGATCCGGATGCAACGACGTGGCCTGGCCCTGCTACCGCTGGGGCTGCTGCTGCTCGCCGTGGTGGAGATCGCCGCGTTCGTCGCGGTCGTGCAGGCCATCGGCGCGTTCTGGGCGATCATGCTGCTGCTCACCGCCAGCGTCGCCGGCCTGGCCCTGCTGCGCCGCGAGGGCATCCGCGGCTGGCGCGCGTTCCGCACCGCCGCCGAGGCGGGCCGGCCGCCGGGCGCCCAGGTCAGCAACTCCCTCGTCGGGCTCGGCGGGGC
>CAKUMG010001312.1 GCA_934667465.1 uncultured Actinoplanes sp.
GCCTGGGACCGGTCGGCAAGCTCGCGGTCGGCGGCGTCGGCGGCTCCCCGCGCCGGGCGGCGGCCGTCTCGACGGTGGTCGCACTGGGCGTCACGCTGATCGCCGGCGTGCTGGTCACCGGCGCGTCCTTCCGGGCGTACGCCGAACGGGAGGTCGCCACCTCCTCCCCCGCCGACTTCGAGCTCACCGCCGCCACCGACGCACGCGTCGGCCAGGAGCTGCTCGACCGGGCCGCCGCCGGGACCGCGCTGACCAACGTCACCCCCTACCAGCGGCTCGAGTCCGTCGCGATCGGTTCCGCCCGGACCGAGCTGCCCGCCGTCGCCCTGGACACGTCCCGGCTGCCCACGCTGAAGGACCTGTCCGCCGCCACCGGCAACCTCGCCGAGGTCGGGCCGGGCAAGGTGGCGATCTCCGGCTACGCCCGCGACCTCACGGGGCTTGCGACCGGCGACACCACCACGCTCGTCAAGGACGGCAAGCGGGTGCAGGTGCAGGTGGTGGCCACGCTGCCCGATTCCGGACCGCTGTACGCCGAGGTGCTGGCTGCCCCCGAGGACATGACGGCGCTCGGTGCGCCCGCCGGCTGGAGCGGCCTGCTCGCCGACGCGGCCGGCGCCGGCGAGGAGGGGCGCAACGCAGGGCTCGCCGCGCTCCGGGAGCTGGCCCAGGGGCGCGAGGGCCTGGGCGTCACCGTGCTGGCCGACCAGCGCGACGACATCGATCAGATGGTCAACGGGGTGCTCGCCGTGGTCGTCGGGCTGATCGGCCTGACCGTGCTGATCGCGGTCGTGGGCGTCGGCACCACCACGGCACTGTCGGTGGTGGAACGGGCCCGCGAGTCAGGTCTGCTGCGCGCGCTCGGCCTCTCCCGCGGCGGCCTGCGCATCATGCTCACCACCGAGTCCAGCCTGTACGGGCTGCTCGGCGCGGTGCTCGGGCTGGCGCTCGGCATCCCGTACGCGTGGCTGGCGCTCGAGGCGTTCGGCATGAACGTGTCCCTGACGCTGCCGGTGTGGCAGCTCGCGGCGGTGCTGGTGGTGCTGACCGGGCTCACCGCGCTGGCGGGGGTGCTGCCGGCGCGCAGGGCGGCGCGGGTCAGCCCGGTCGCGGCGCTGGCGGCTGACTGATCCTGCAGCCCGATCGGGGCGGGGGCGATATTGGATCTCGTTGTGGGAAGTACGCGGGCACAATGGGCGCCGTGCTGACCGCGACTCGCAAGCTGCTCACGTCTCTGGAAACGCTGCCGTACCGGGGGCGGATGAGTGCGCTCGCCGCCTGGGCGCGGACCGCGCCGGACCGCGCGGAGGTCTGCGCGGAGCTGCGCGGCCACGGCGTCCATGAACGACGGCTCGCGCTGGTCGCCGCGATGGTGGTGCAGGACCGGGACGGGATCGCGGCGGCCGCGGACGACCCGGTGCCGGCGCTGCGGGCGGAGGCGCTGGCCGCGGCCGTGTCCACCGGCCGGCCCGCCGGTGAGCACGCGGACCGGCCGGAGGCGGAGCGGCGGCGGATCTACCGCACGCTGCGCAAGCGGCACGCGCCGGAGATCGCGGACGCGCTGATGCCGGAGATCCGTGCCCGGTTCGGCGACGACGAGGCGATCGCGCTGCTGCCCGGCTGCGGGAGCGAGACGGTGCGTGCGCTGTTGCCGGAGCTGGAGCACGGCTTCGGGCTGAGCCGCCTGGTGCGCCGGCACGCCGGCGTGGTGCTGGACCGGGCCCGCGAACGCCTGGCCGCGGCCGGGCCGGAGGAGCGCGACCGGGTCTGGGGCGACGTCGTGCACGCGGTCCTGCGCTGCGACCCGGCGCAGGCGCTGGACCTGCTCGAACGCTACGGTCCGGAGGAGATGCTGCCCGGCCCGCTGTCCGCGTACGGCCCGCTCGCCGGCCACGATCTGCGCCGTGTCGCCCTGCTCCTCTCCGCGCCGGCCCGCGCGGCCTGGCTGGAGCGCACCGTGCTGCCGGCCTCCCGCCGGATGGCCGACCTCGGCGTCGTCGAGGACGGCTCGCTGCACGTGCTCGCCGCCGTCGACCGGGAGGCCGCGCAGCTGCTCGCCGAGGTCGACCGCACCGGCGTCCTCGAGCAGCGTCAGCGCCGCGCCCGGCTCCGCGAGCTGCTCGTACGCCGTCGACGGCAGCGAGCCGCCGAAGCC
>CAKUMG010001313.1 GCA_934667465.1 uncultured Actinoplanes sp.
GGCAGGTTGCGCGGGCCGTCGGAGGGCTGCGGGACGTCGTGCAGGGTGACGGTGAGCGCGGTACGGGCGGCGATCCGCTCCACCAGCGCGGCCGCCTCCTCGGGCGAGGAGGCCCAGAGCCGGTCGGTGAAGTGCAGGTGGGCGCGCGCGGGCGGGTCGTCGCCGAGCAGCACGCCGGCGGCGGCCTCGAGAGGCTCGCCGGTGGCCTTCTCCACGGCGATGGCCAGGTCACGGGCGGCGATGGTGACCCCGTGCCGGGCGTCGGCCGTCACGATCAGGGCGGGGAGCGCGCTCACGTGAGACCCAGGATGCGCAGGGCCTCGGCGTGCCGGACGAGACCCGCCTGCACGGCGTCGGGGTGCTTGGCGTACCAGGCCAGGTGCGCCTCGCGGACGGCCTCGGCCTCGACGACCTGGCCGGCGACGAGCCAGTGCGGGCGCTCGGGCTCGTCCAGGCCCCATGCGGAAAGGACCGCCGCCTCGCGCGGGGCGTGGACCGAGTCGAGCAGCGGGCGGCCCGGGTCGACGGTGTGCTCCGGCAGGCCGAGCGCCGCCCGGACCCGCGCGGCGAGCGTCGTCCATACCGGGTTGCCGGGGTGGTTGAGCGTGCGCATCTGCGCGAACGACGGCCGCTCGAACAGGTCGGAGACGACCACCGTGCCGTGGGCCTGCTCGCGGGCGCGCAGCTGATCGAGGGAGTGCGCGGCGATCGCCCGGACGGCGGTCACGTCGAGCCGCGGGCGGGCGCGGAGCCCCACGGCCTCGGCGAGCACGCGCAGGTCGTGGTACTCGACGACCGGCGGCACGAGGCTCGGGTCGGACGGCGGGCGGACGATGGCGTGCGCCGGGTAGAGGCCGGCGAACCGGATCACCGGCACCCGCAGGGTCCGGGCCCCGGCGCCGAGCCGCGCGCTGAGCTGGGCGGAGCCGAGCGGCAACCCTCGGTAGTCGTCCCGGACGGGCTGCGTGATCAGCACCGCCGCCCGGGCCAGCCAGCGGTCGAGGCAGGGCAGGTCGGAGGCGACGAGCTCGTGCACGGCCGGCATGCGTACGGTCCGCAGTCCTCCACCGTCGAGCATGATGCGCAGCGACTCGGCCTGGCAGTTGCCGGTGACGAGGGCGACCGGGCCGTCTCCCGCGGGCTCCTCGAGCCCGTAGAAGACCCCGAAGTGCCGGGTACGCGGATCTGGTTCTTGCACACCGTTCCCTTACCCCGGGGCGAGCGATTCGAAGATGTCGGCCACGTCTCAAAGATCGCGGGATTGCCATGATCGTTGCCAGGGAACAAACGCTCCTGGACCCTCTCGACAGCTCACGTCGGCCGTCCGTACCTGTGTTGCCCGACCTCCGAGAGGACGCCACGATGACGCTCGCACCGCCGCCTGTCCGGCTTGCCGCACCCCCCGTTCGAGTGGCCTCCGTCCCGGCAGGTCACCCGTACGTGCGCCATGTGCTGGCCGGCGGCGACGCCGACCTGTTGCCCGACCCGGTGCCGGCCGGTGCCACGGACGGGCGCTGGTGGCCGCCCGTCATGTGCGACGCCGCCTGGGTCGCCGCGAACGCGGACCGCTTCGACGTCATGCACCTGCACTTCGGGACCGAGTCGTACTCCACCGGGCACCTGCGGAACCTGGTCCGGGCACTGCGCGCGGCCGGCCGCCCGCTCGTCCACACGGTCCACGACCTGGAGAACCCGCAGCTGGCGAACCAGACGCCGCACCGCGAGCACCTCGACATCCTGATCCCGGCCGCCACGGAGCTGGTGACGCTGACCCCGGGCGCCGCGGACCTGATCCGCCGCCGCTGGGGACGCACCGCCGAGGTGATCCCGCACCCGCACGTGCTCCCGCTCGACGGGCCCGCTCCCGCCGGGACACCCTCGGCGCCGTACGTGCTCGGCGTGCACCTGCGCGACATCCGCCCGGGCACCGACGCCGTCCGCGCCGTCACCACCCTGCTCGACGCGGCCGGCCGGCTGCGCGCGCACGGCATCGCCGCGACCGCCCGGGTGCACGTAAACGAGCGGGTCCGCGACGAGGCCGCGCCAGTCGTCGTACGCCGTCTCGAAGCCGTGCTTGCGCTGGGCGCTGGTCAGGGCGGCCGGAACGCTGTCGGCGACGGCGACGAAGCGCTCGGTGGCCGGCAGGTCGGGGT
>CAKUMG010001314.1 GCA_934667465.1 uncultured Actinoplanes sp.
ACGACGATCGGTCCCTTGCCCGTCGCGGGGCCACGCTGCGCGGCGGCCGGGCCCTGCTGGGCCGTCTGCCCCGGGGCGGCCGTGGCGGGCCCCTGCTGGGCCGGGGCGGTCTGCGCGACCTGCGCGGTCGGGGCCTGGAGGCCGGCGAGAGCCGGGCCGGCGGGTGCGGCCGGGGTGGCCTGGGCGGCCGGGGTCGCCGGGGCGGCAGGGGTGTTCTCTCCGGCAGGATCGCCGATGACCTGCGGCTGGTCGACCCAGAGAGCTCGCAGCTGGGTCTGCATGAAGGCGGTGAGCCGGCCGCGGTATTCGCGGTCGAAGTTCTCGAGGGCCTCGATCTGCTGCTGCAGCCCCTCGCGGCGGGCGCCGAGGCTGCCCACCACGTCGTCGAAGCGCTGCTGCGCGGCGAGCCGCAGCTGGTCGGCGTTGCCCTGCGCATCGGCGGTGATCCGGCCGGCCTCGCCGCGCGCCTCGAGCACGACCTTGGCGGCGCCGCGCTGGGCCTCCTCGGCGCGCTCCTGCGCCTGGCGGACGATCTTCTCGGCCCCGGACCGCGCCTCGGCCAGCACCTGCTCGGCCTCGCGGCGCACGTTGTGCGCGTGCAGCTGCGCCTCGCGCCCGATCTCCTCGGCCGCGGCGAGCGCGTCCGTGCGGATCTTGTCGGCCTGCTGCTGCGCCCGGGCGAGGTGCTCCTCGGCCGTGCGCTGGGCCATCGTGAGCACCTGCAGCGCCTGGCTCGGCGGGACGTTGCCCTGCTGCACGACGTTCACGACGGCGTGCTCCGAGGTGGCGCTGTCCGCCGGGCCGTTGAACATGACTTTCACGCGATCCTTCATCCGATCGTCCGACACGGGGACCTCCGACGCTGGGTGCTCGAACGGCTGCTGGCGGGCCGCCCGAGACGGCCGCTCACGTGCTGTGAACGAGCCTCACCGGGCCGGTGACGGCGGGATGCTACCAATGCATCGAGCGGCCGCGCGAGAGCGGGTTTCCGTAACCGCCCCATTACCTACAGTGCGGCAGGCAGGTGGGTGGTCTGCCGCCCGATCAGGGGCTGGTGGAGGTGCCCGCGATTGCGGCCAAGACGACACCACCGCAGAGGCAGAGCAACAGCGCCAGGCCGACCGCGTTGAGGACGATCGTCGCGGTCATGCCCGGATATTTCTGCGGCGGTGCCCCGATCGCGCCGTTGAGGAATCCGATCATCGGCGCGCGGTACTCGACCTCGACGGTCTGTCCGGGGTGAACGGTCACACCCAGGTCGGCGGGCCCAAACCGTGGCGGCAGGAAGTACGGCACGTGCACATGCACGTAATGCTGGCCCGGCACGACCGGCACCACGGTCCGACCCCAGCCGCGCCCGGCGACGTGGCCGTTGAGGTGCAGCTCCGGCTTGAGGACAGCGAGGATCCACCCCAGCCAGTGATACTTCGTCGTGACGGCGATGGCGCCACCCGGTTGCTGCGGCGGGCCGCCCGGTTGCTGCGGATACAAGTAGCCTCCCCCATGGAACGAACCTGGCGACGGATCATGGCCGCCACCGGGGAAGACGGTCAATCCCCCGCGAGGGTGGATCATGGCCCGCCGGGCCGGCGCCGATCGCGCGATGGCGTCCCGGCGGCCGTCCGGAGCTCGGCGCGCTCGGCACGGGCCGAGTCCCGGGCGGCGGTGGCCTTCTCTCGCGGCGACGCGCCGGGTTCAGGCGGGATCGCGGTGGGTCGCGGCGGCCTTGCGGTCGGCGCGGAGCAGGCTGACCTGGCGATACAGGAAGACCGACCAGAGCGCGATGTTGGCGAGACCGATGGCACGCTGCCACCAGGCGTCGGCGGTCGAGGTGAATGTGATCGACACGGCGAGGAAGCTGAGATCGATCAGCATCTCCCGCCGGCTGCTCCGCGGCTTCCGCGCCTGGCGGAACGGGTCGCGGCCGAGGGTTTCACGCATCGCCGCCGCGAACCGGGGGCGGCTGTATTCCCGTCGCTGCCAGGCCGCCACGGCCTCGTCCAGGGCCGGGGTGATCCGCTCGAGCTCGGCGACGGAGATGCGCGCGATCAGGGGCCGGGGGCCCGCCGGCAGGGTCACGGCAGCCGCGTGGTCGCCGCCGCCACCGCGCACGTGCGGGCGAGCGGGGCCGACCTGGGCGCCCTGCTCTGCGA
>CAKUMG010001315.1 GCA_934667465.1 uncultured Actinoplanes sp.
GTGGCACGCCGTCGGCGGCTGGGTCGCCCTGGCCGCCGCCGGCCCGGTGCTGCTCGCCGCCGCGCTGGCCGCCGCCGCCGTCGCGACCGCCGCGAAGTGGCTGCTCGTGGGCCGGTTCCGGGTCTCGGAGAAGGCGCTGTGGACGTCGTTCGTGTGGCGCAACGAGCTCGCCGACACGTTCGTCGAGGTGCTCGCCGCGCCGTGGCTGATGCGCTTCGTGACCGGGACGCCGCTGCTCGGCGCGTGGCTGCGCAGCCTCGGCGCGACGATCGGCCGCGGCGTGTGGCTGGAGACCCACTGGCTGCCGGAGTACGACCTGGTGCGGCTCGGTGACGGCGCCACGGTGAACCGCGGATGTGTGGTGCAGACGCACCTGTTCCATGATCGGGTGATGAGCATGGACGAGGTCACCCTCGGCGCGGGCGCGACGCTCGGCCCGCACGGCATCGTGCTGCCCGGCGCGAGCATCGGCGCCCGGACCACCGTCGGACCCGGATCGCTGGTCACCCGTGGCGACGCCGTGCCCGCCGACAGCCGCTGGCTCGGCAACCCCATCGCGGTCTGGCCCGCACCGTCCGCCCGCCGGGCATGACCCTGAGTGGTTACCTATGCTTGCCGATGATGACCGCATGACACCGCCCAAGGCACCCGGGCCGCCGGGCGCCCGCCCGGGAGCCGAGCACTCCGCCGACTCCTACCTGCCGGGGCACGGCAACGGTGGCTACCGCGTCGTGCACTACGACCTCGACCTCGACTACCGGATTGCGTCGAACCGGCTCGCGGGCAAGGCCGCCGTCACCGCCGTGGCCGCTCAGGCGCTGTCGCGCTTCTCGCTCGACCTGGGCGACTTCCGGGTCCAGGACGTGCGGGTCGACGGCTGGCCGGTCAAGTACACCCATCGCGGGCACAAGCTGTCGATCCGGCCGCAGCGCCCGATCGACGCCGGGGACACGTTCCGGATCGACGTCCGCTACGCGGGCACGCCCCGGCCGATCCCCGGCCGGTGGGGCGACATCGGCTGGGACGAGCTGACCGACGGGGTGCTGGTCGCAAGCCAGCCCGACGGCGCGCCGTCGTGGTTCCCGTGCAACGACCAGCCCGGCGAGAAGGCCAGCTACAAGGTGGCGCTGACGGCCGCCTCGGCGTACACCGTGCTCGTCACCGGCGACCTGGTCAGCAAGTGGCGCGGGGCGGGCACCACCCGCTGGGTCTTCGAGCGCCGCGAGCCGACGCCCGCCTATCTGATGGCAGTGCAGATCGGCCGGTACGAGCAGGTCACCATCGGCGGCGGGGACGTGCCCCAGCGTGCCGCGATCCCCGCCCGCCTGCGCGGCGCCTTCGCGCACGACTTCGGGCGGCAGGGCGAGATCATGACGGTTCTGCAGCGCTACTTCGGGCCGTACCCCTTCAAGGAGTATGTCGTCGTGGTCGCCGACGACGACCTGGACGACCCGGTCGAGGCGCAGGGCATGGCGGTGTTCGGCGCCAACCACGTCGACGGCCGCCGCACCCACGAGCGGCTCGTCGCGCACGAGCTCGCCCACCAGTGGTTCGGCAACAGCCTGACGGTCGCCGACTGGAAACACATCTGGCTCAACGAGGGCTTCGCCACGTACGCGGAATGGCTCTGGTCCGAGGCCGCCGGCGAGCTGCCCGTCGACGACCTGGCCGGCCGCTGGTACGGCCACGTCGCGCTGAACGTGCCGCCGCTGCGCGTCTCGGACCCCGGCGTCGAGCGGATGTTCGACCCCGGTGTCTACAAGCGCGGGGCGCTCGCCCTGCACGCGCTGCGCAAGAAGATCGGCAGCGGCTCGTTCTTCCCCCTGCTGCGCGGCTGGGTCGCCGAGCACCAGCACGGCACGGTGACCGACGCGGAGTTCCGGGCGCACGCCCAGCGCTTCGCCCGGGAACCGCTCGACCGGCTCTTCGCCGACTGGCTCGACCGCCCGGCCCTGCCGCCGTTGCCCCGGTAGGCCCGATTTCCGACAGCGCCATCCGCGCGGGGCAGTGCCATGATGGGCTGTCAGTGGAATCGGCGGAAAGGCGCGGCGCTGCCATGGGGAGCTTCGAGGCGACTACTGCCACCGGGACGGGCCGCGTCGTCGTGACCCTGTCCGGCGACTGTGACCTCCTGGTCCGCGACGAGCTG
>CAKUMG010001316.1 GCA_934667465.1 uncultured Actinoplanes sp.
CGGGTGAACCGCTCGAAGACGCGCTCGCGCTCGGCCGGTGGGATGCCGTCGCCCTCGTCGCTGACCGCGATCAGCAGATGGTCGTCGTGCCGCTCGGCGCGGACGCCGACCGTGCCGCCGGGCGGGCTGTGCCGGGCGGCGTTGTCCAGGAGGTTCGCGAAGACCTGGTGCAGCCGCTCGCGATCGCCGCCGATCCGGACCTGGGGCGCCGTGACCTCGAACCGGACGTCCTGGCCGGTGCCGTCGGCGGTGACCCGGGCCTCGGCCACCACGTCGCCGAGGAAGGCGCGGACGTCGATCGGGCCGCGCACCAGCGGCACCACGCCCGCGTCGAGCCGGGACAGGTCGAGCAGTTCGGCCACGAGCCGGCCCAGCCGCTCGGTCTGGCCCAGCGCGACCCGCATCGTCTCGGGCTCGGCCTCGGACACCCCGTCGACGATGTTCTCCAGCAGGCCGCGCAGGGCCGTGATCGGCGTCCGCAGCTCGTGCGACACGTTCGCGATCAGCTCGCGGCGCTGCCGGTCCGCCGCGTCGAGGTCGGCGGCCATCTGGTTGAACGCGGTCGCCAGCTCGCCGACCTCGTCGCGCGACGTGGCACGCACCCGCCGGGTGTAGTCGCCGCGCGCCATGGCCTTGGCCGCCACGGTCATCTCGCGCAGCGGCACCGTCGCACCGTGCGCCATGACCTGCAGGGTGATCAGCCCGAGCGCCACCGCGATGGCGAACCACCCCAGCTCGACCCGCTGCCAGTCGAGGCTCCACCAGAAGATGAGCAGCCCGACCCCGCCGGCGACCCCCAGCGCCCCGGCGAGCTTCGCCTTGATCGAGCGGACCGGGTCGAGCGGCCGGGGCAGCCACCCCAGCAGCCGCCCGGCGAGCTCGCGGGTCGCCCGGTGCGCCCGCCCCTCCGCCGCCGTCACCGGGCCACCTCGAGCGCATAGCCGACGCCGTGCACCGTGCGGATCAGGTCGGGCCCGAGCTTGCGGCGCAGGCCCTTGATGTGGCTGTCGACGGTGCGCGTGCCGGAGGCGTCGGCCCAGCCCCAGACGTCGGCGAGCAGCCGCTCCCGGGCGAGCACCGTGCGCGGGTGGGCCGCCAGGTGGGAGAGCAGGTCGAACTCGGTGGGGGTCAGGTGCGCCTCGACGCCGGCCCGGTGCACCCGGCGCTCGGACACGTTGATCTCCAGGTCGCCGAAGCGCAGGACCTCCGGCGCCGCCGGGGCAGCCTGGCGGGTCGCGCGGCGGACCAGCGCGTGCACCCGGGCGGAAAGCTCGCGCATGGAGAAGGGCTTGGTGAGATAGTCGTCCGCGCCCACGGCCAGGCCCACGAGCAGGTCGGTCTCGTCGTCGCGGGCGGTCAGCATGAGGATCGGGACGGGCCGCTCGGCCTGCACCCGGCGGCACACCTCGAGCCCGTCGAAGCCGGGCAGCATGACGTCGAGCACGATCGCGTCGGGGCGCAGGCGGCGGGCGGCCTCGACCGCACCCGGCCCGTCCACGGCGAGATCCACCGTGAAGCCCTCGGCGCGCAGCCGTGCCGCGACCGTCTCGGCGATCGTGGGCTCGTCCTCGACGACGAGCACCCGCCGCCGGGCCGCCTCGGCCGCTCCCCTGCCGAACTCACCGGTCATCCTGCGCCACCCCCTCGGCTCGCCCCGCCGCGGTGCGGGGCTCCGGGCGGCACCGGCGTGCCCCCGTGGCACGCCGATCCCGCCCTGCGGGCAGCAGCTTATTGACCCGGTGTGCGGGGGCGGGGGCGGAGTTGTGGACAACCCGTGAAGATCTTCGGCCTGTGGATAACCCTGGGGACAACCCGGTGTGCCTGTGGATAACTGTGTGGAAAGGGGCGCTGATCAGCGGATCCAGTCGTTCTTCACGGCCCTGATCAGCCGATCCTTCAGCTCGCGCGTGTGGCGGCGGCTCACCGGGAGCTCGGCGCCGTCGATGCTGACCACATAGCCGGAGGGGGTCAGGCGCAGCTCGCGGACCAGCCTGAGCTGCACGAGATAGGAGCGGTGGATCCGGACGAACCCGGCGTCGGCCCACCGTTCGGCGAGGGTGGCGAGCGAGACGCGTACGAGATGGGAGGTCTCGGCCGTGTGCAGGCGCGCGTAGTCGCCCTGTGCCTCGACCCAGCGCACGGTGGACC
>CAKUMG010001317.1 GCA_934667465.1 uncultured Actinoplanes sp.
CCCCCGATCAGGGCGGCGACCGCGTCGGTGATCAGCTCACCCCGCGCGGCCTCGTCGGCGACGGCCACGAGCAGCAGCTGCGGGAAGCAGGCGTCCCCGGCCGTCGCCGCGATCCCGACCGGCTCGCCCTCGCCCCCGCTGTCGCTTTCGCGTAGCGCGACCCGCCACGTGCTGCGCGGCAACGGCAGCCAGGCGAGCGGGTCGGTGGCGAGTTCCACCCCGGCGACGACCCGGGCCGTCTCCGCGCCGGTCAGGACATCGGGGTGCGCGGCCGCGGACAGCAGAGCGCGGATCTCGTCGGCGCCGGTTGCGGTGCGGAACGCGTACCTCCCGGAGGTCTTCGGCAGTGGCTCTCCGGCCCAGCTGCAACGGTAACGCTCGACCCCCTCGACGAGACCGGCCAGCCGGGCAGCTTCGAGGGCAGGTTCGACGACCGTGCGGACCTCGGGGCGGCGTCGCCAGAACGCGGGCAGCGCGGCGTAGTGGAGGAGCGGGCCGCCGAACGCCTCGTGCGCGGCGCGCAGCAGTGTGGCGCCCACCTCGGGCTCCGCGGCGACGTCGAAGCGCTCGAGCCACGGTTCGCCGACGCTGCCGGGCGGCAGGACCCAGGCTGCCCGGGCGACGACGCGTCCGCGGCGGAGTGCGACCCACGTACGGGAGGGGTGGAAACCGCCGGAGGCGAGCCCGGCGGCGTCGTCCACCGTGCGGAGCTCGGGCAGCGGATCGGGCAGGGAGTCGAAGAGCTCTTCCTCACCCGCGGCGAGCGGGCGGACGACCAGATCGGCCATGGCGTGATCCTTTACGGACGGACGCCCTCAGACCCGCGCTGACGCCGGGGCGCGGAGGGGGCGCAGAACATCGGACACGGTTCTGACCTCCTTCCGGCTCGCGGGCGTACGGGGTGCACGGTAGCGCTACTGTCCGCCGCATGTCGCGCCGTTTTCCGGGTGTCCTCAGATCCCGCCGCTTCGTGCTCATGGCGCTGCTGGCCGTCGTGCTCCTGGTCAGCGGGCCCTGGCTGTGGACGACCGGCGCGGCGCTCGGTCACACCCACGACGAGGACTCCGCGCCGGCCGCTGACGTGGTGATCGTGCTGGGCACTGAGGTCGGCAGCGACCGCCTGAACGGCCGCCTCGCCACCGCCGCGGCCCTGGTCGCGGCCGGCAGGGCCCGCTCGGTCCTCGTCTCGGGCGACGGCGGCGGCCTCAGCGGCGACGAGACCGCGGCCATGACGACCCACCTCACCTCGGCCCTGGGCGTCGCGCCGGCGGCGGTGGCGGCGGACCCGTACGGCCTCGACACCTACGACAGCTGCCTGCGCGCCAAGGAGACGTACGGCATCTCGCGCGCGCTCATCGTGACCCAGGGCTACCACCTGTCCCGCGCCGTGACCGTCTGCCGCAGCCTCGGCCTGGACGTCGAGGGCGTCCGGGCCCGCTGCGACGGCTGCGGCACCCGGCTGCTGGTCTCCAAGTGGGTCCGCGACTACTTCGCCAGCGGCAAGGCGGCCTGGGACGTCATCCGGCAGCGCCCCCCGGCCGTCCCCGCAGCCAAACCGGGATGAACCACCCCTTTGCTCCGGTCGAACCCGTCCTGACCTGCACTTTCGGCACATCGCGACGCGCGGGGGGACCCCGGTTTGGCAAGGGGTGGGCGGACAGGCTAATGTTTCATCCGTCGCCGGGGGAACCCGGAAGACAAGCGGACGTAGCGCAGCTGGTAGCGCATCACCTTGCCAAGGTGAGGGTCGCGGGTTCGAATCCCGTCGTCCGCTCGGAGATGGACTCGCACGGGTAACACCGCGCAGGTCCGCCACGGTGGAGTGGCCGAGAGGCGAGGCAACGGCCTGCAAAGCCGTGTACACGGGTTCAAATCCCGTCTCCACCTCGGCAGTATGCACGGGCGATTGGCGCAGCGGGAGCGCGCTTCCTTGACACGGAAGAGGTCACTGGTTCGATCCCAGTATCGCCCACCACGTAGTACCGCAGGTCAGCGGCTCGGGACCGGGAAACCGGTAACGAGCCGTTTTGCGTTGTGCTCCTTACCGTGGGAGCAGATTGGGAGCACGCCGCTCCCGCGTCCACGGGTTCCCGTGGCGGCGCCTCGATGTTGCGGTGTGCCCTGCCCGTCACCGCACCACCCAGGAAC
>CAKUMG010001318.1 GCA_934667465.1 uncultured Actinoplanes sp.
GCGGGGCACCGCTGACCCCGCGCGAGCGCGTCGACCGTTTCTCGGAGTTCCTCGAGCTGTTCTCCCGGCTCCTCGCCGAGGACCACGTGTCGTACTCCGGCGCCTACTACTCGGCGGTGGACGCGCGCACTCTGCCCGGCCCGGTCCAGCAGCCCCGGCCCCCGCTGATCGTGGCCGCGAACGGCCCGCGCGCCCTGCGGCTCGCGGCCCGCTACGGCGACGGCTGGGCCACCACCGGCGCGTACACGCCGGAGGACCAGGAGGCCTGGTGGCGCTCGGTCGAGGAGGCTGCCGACCGGTTCTCCGCGGCCCTTTCGGCGGCGGGCCGCGACGGCGTGGACCGCTATCTCAACCTCGACTCGTCGGCGCTCTACTCGCTCAGCAGCGTGGGCGCGTTCGAGGATGCGATCGGGCGGGCGGCGGCGCTCGGGTTCACCGACGTGCTCACCCACTGGCCGCGCGCATCGAGCTGGTACGCGGGCTCCGAGAAGGTGCTGGAAAAGGTCGCCGGGCTGCTGCCCGGGCTGCGGGAAACCTTCGCGTCGCGGGCCTGAGGACGGCCAAGGAGTACTGGACTTCCAGTCCGGTACTCCGTGCAATGGGCGCCTTTGTTGGGTCGCCCATTGTCGGCGCGCGGAATGCCGGCCCCCGCGGCGCTCCGGACACGGCAATGCCGCCGGCACCGGAAGCGGAACCCTCGTCGGAGGTCCCGCCTCGATGACGGCGGCATGTCTTGACACCGCCCTGCGGCACGGGCGGCCGATTGCTGCTTACTGCTTGCTGCTCGCCGCTTGCTCAACGACCGTGGGCGGCGCGGTATGCGCTGCTCACGCTCTGCGGGATGCGTCCCCGCTCGGAGATCTGATGCCCGTGCTGAATGGCCCACTCCCGGATCTGCCTGTTCTCGTCCCGGCTGCCGGCCGTGCGCACCGGCGACGTCCGGGCCGCCGCCGCCCGGGCCAGCCCCGCACGCCCGATCCGGGTGCCCGCGTTGATGTACGGGTCGAGGACCTTGCGCAGCTTGCCGGCATTGGCCTCGGAAAGGTCGATGGTGTATGCCGTGCCGTCGAGGCTGAACTCGACCGTGCGATCGGCCGGCTTTCCATCGAGGTCGTCGATGAGGGTGGTGATTACCTGCCGCGCCATAACGACTCCTGAGTGCAATCCGCAGAATGGGCTCAGTCTGGACTGTGAAGCGCTCGGCGCGCAACAGTTCCGGCCGATTTCACAGAATATCGGCGAGCCGGGCCATTTATCGGCGCCACCGCCGGCGACTAATTGCGGCACGCTATTGCGCCGAATCGCGCGGCGCCCGCGGGATCGGCACCGGCGTGCGCACCGGGCGGGCCGGCGGCGGGCAAAACCCGGCTGGGCAGCCGCGCCGGGCGGCGGTTAGGGTCGTCGCCATGGACCCCGAGCGCGCGCTGCCCGGCACGCGCCGTGGCGAAGAGACCACCATGGCGTTCCCGCCAGAGCGCCGCCCGACCGCAGGAGCAGTCCGGCAGTGACGTTCGGCAAACCTCGTCCCGCGACCCGGCAGCGCGCCGTGGCCGCCCTCTCGGCACTCGTCCTCGGCGCGGGCGCCTTCGCCCCACCGGCCGCGGCCGCGCCGCCCGCTGTTTCCCCCGCGGGCTCCGCACTTGCCGTCGCTCCGGTAGCGGGCTCCGCTCTTGCAAGCGCTCCGATAGCGGGCTCCGCTCTTGCGGGGGCTCCGGTCGCGGCGGCGCGGGCCAAGGCCGGCGTGCCGTGTCCGAAGCCGGACGTCAAACCGCCGCCGGGGCGTCCGGCCCGGCCGACCCCGCCGAAGGACGACCCGGTGCTGCGGGCGGTCGGCGGCGACGCGCTCGCCACCGACGGCCTCGTCGTGCCGGCCGGGGCCAAGAAGCCGCCCGCGCTGACCGCGACGAGCTGGCTGGTCGCCGACCTGGACAGCGGCGAGGTGCTCGGCGGCTGCGGTCCGCACGTCTACGGCACCCCGGCCAGCGTGCAGAAGCTCCTGCTCACGGCCACGGTCATCGGCAAGCTCGACCCGAAGAAGACGATCACCGCCACCGCGGGCGACCTCGACATCGAGCCCGGCAGCTCGGCGGTCGGCCTGCTCGTGGGCGGCAAGTACACGATCGCGACGCTGTGGCTCGGGCTGCTGC
>CAKUMG010001319.1 GCA_934667465.1 uncultured Actinoplanes sp.
GTCTAGGCCCGCGCAGCGGGTCCACCCCCGGCTCCACCGCCGCGCAGCTCATCGGTCCGGCCGGGCCGATCCGGACGTCGGCTCCGCGTCGGCGGCCCGCTCCGGGGCGCCGGCGTCGTCCGGCTCGGCGGTTTCGGCTTCGGCGGCCTCGTGGGCAGCGGCGGCCTCGTCATCGGCGGCTTTGCCGGCGGCGGCCTTGTCGGGGTCGCCGGCGTTGGCGGCTCGGTCGGCGGCGGCGGCCTTGTCCGGGTCGCCGGCGCGGAGGTACAGGTCGCGCGCCTCGGCGAACGCGGCCCGGGCACCCGCGGCGTCGTCGTCGCGCAGGGCCCGGCCCAGCAGCACGAGCGCCTGCGCCTGGAACCGCAACCACCCCCGCGTACGCCACAAAGCCACCGACTCGCGCAGGTGGGCCGCGGCCTCCGCGCTGCGCCCGGCGTTCAGGTCGATCTCGCCCAGGATGTCCAGCGCCTCCGCGACGTGATGGACCATCCGGTACTCGCGGGCCGCGGCGAGGGCGGCCGCCGCGACCGGGCGGGCCTCGTCGCCGCTGCGGTGCATCGTCAGGCGGGCCATGGTGATGCGGGTCAGGATCGCCGTGTACGTGTCCCGGTGCCGCTCCGAGATCGCCAGCGCCCCGGCCAGGTGCCGCCCGCCCTCGTCGAACTGCCCGGCCCGCCCGTGCGCGATGCCCAGGAACTGCAGGGCGGTGGCCTCCCAGCGGGGGTTGCCCAGTTCGCGGGCGCACCCCAGCGCCAGGTGCAGCTGCTCGACGGCCTCGGCGAGCCGCCCCGACTCCCCGTACGCGACCGCGAGCGCCAGCCGCGCCCGCGCCTCCCCTCCCAGGTGCCCCGCCTCGCGCGCCCGCTCCAGCGCGAAGCCGGCCACCTCGATCGCCTCGGCATGCCGTCCGCCGGCGCTCAGTGACCACGAGCGCATCCCGGCCGTGTCCGCCATGCCGCCCGGCTCGCCGGCGCGCCGGAACAGCTCCTCCACGCGTTCGGACTCCGCGTACGAGCGGGCCATCGCCGCGCTGGAGTGGTCGTCGGTGACCCAGGTCGTCAGGTCGACCAGGCCGCGCCGCAGCACCGCCTCGCCCCGGACGTTGCCCGCCGCCCGGCACGCCGCCAGGGCGAGGCGGCTGCTCACTTCCCACTCCGCGTACATGCCGCGCAGGTCGAAGTACTTCTCCATCCGCTGCACCAGGTCGAATGCGGCCTCCGCGTCGCCGGCCGCGCACGCCTGCCGGATCAGCGCCCGCACGGCGGCGTGCTCCGCGTCGAACCAGTCGAGGGCGGCCACCGCGCCGGGGTCGAGGGGCAGGAGCCGGGTCGTGGCCCCGGCGATCGGGGCGTAGCAGGGGCCGGGCAGCCCGCGCTCGAGCCGCTCGGCGACCCCGAGCCAGGCGCCGAAACCGCGCCGGGTCACGGCGGCCAGGGTTTCCTGGGTCTCCTCCGCCTCGGCGCGGTCCCGGGAGTAGAGGCGCACCAGGTCGTGGAACCGGTAGCGCACCTGGCCGGTCGCGTCGGTGCCGGCCACGGTCAGCAGGTGCGCGTCGAGCAGGGCGTCGAGGTCGCGGGCCGCGCGGTGCGCCGGGTCCCCGGTCACCACGGCCGCCAGCCAGCCCGGGAAGTCGGGCACGTCCACGGCGCCCAGCAGCCGGAACAGCCGCCGCGCCGGCGGGGTCAGCGCATGGTAGCTGAGCGCCAGCGACGCCCGTACCCGCAGGTCGCCGATGTCGAGCCGGTCGAGGCGGCGCTGCTCGTCGCGCAGGAGGGCCGCGAGGTGGGACAGCGGCCAGTGCGGGCGCGAGGTGAGGCGTGCGCCGGCGATGCGTACGGCCAACGGCAGTCCACCGCACAGCCGGACCACCTCCGCCGCGGCCTCCGGGTCGTCGCCGACCCGCGCGTCGGGCAGGATCCGGCCGAGCAGCCGCACCCCCTCGTCGCCGCGCAGCACGTCCAGCTCGATCCAGCGGGCGCCCGCGATGCCGAGCAGCCAGCGCCGGCTGGTGACCAGGACGGCGCAGCCCGCGTCGCCGGGCAGCAGCGGCCGGATCTGCTTCTCCGACGCCGCGTTGTCGAGCACCACGAGGGTACGGGTGCCGGCGAGACGCTCGCGGAAGGCGGCGGTGCGGTCCCCGATCG
>CAKUMG010001320.1 GCA_934667465.1 uncultured Actinoplanes sp.
CCTCGTCGACGGCCACCCCCCAGCGGCCGGCGTGACGACCGGTTCTCGGGTGGCCGTCGACGATAAGTACGCGACCAGGGCCGGGAAGGCTCAACGCGAGGGCCAGAAAATGCGGGCACCCTTCCTCCGCAACATGAACATGGCCTCGGATAACGTCACGGGGTGACACCTCAACCCGCCGGCGCGCTCACCGTGGTCGGCATCGGCGCCGACGGCTGGGCAGGACTCGGGGGTACGGCCACCGCGGCGCTCGCCTCGGCCGAGGTGATCCTCGGCGGGACGCGCCAGCTCGACCTGCTGCCCGCGTCGGTGACCGGTTCCCGGGTGCCCTGGCCGTCGCCGCTGCTGCCCGCGATCCCCGGGCTGCTCGAGGCGCACCGCGACCGCCGGATCGCCGTCCTGGCCAGCGGCGACCCCATGTTCCACGGCATCGGTGCCACCCTGCGGCGCTTCGTCGACGACCTGCGCGTGATCCCGCACCCGTCGTCGGTGTCGCTGGCCGCCGCCCGGCTCGGCTGGCCGCTCGCCGCCGTCGACACGCTGAGCCTGGTCACCGCGGACGTCGCCGAGCTGCACCCGCTGATCCACCCGGGCCGCCGCATCCTGGTGCTGAGCCGCGACGCCGGCACGCCCGCGCTGGTCGCGGGTCTTCTGACAGCGCGAGGGTACGGGGACAGCACCGTCACTGTTCTCGCCCAGCTCGGAGGCCCCGGCGAGACCGTGCGCAGCGGGCCCGCCGCTTCCTTCGACGCCTCCGGACTCGACCCCTTGAACATCGTGGCCGTCGTGTGCGGCCCGGGCCCGGCGCGCCCGGCCGTGCCGGGGCTGCCCGACGACGCGTACGACAGTGACGGGCAGCTCACCAAGCGCGAGGTCCGCGCGGTCACCCTGGCACTGCTCGGGCCGCAGCCCGGCGAGCTGCTCTGGGACGTCGGCGCGGGGTCCGGCAGCATCGCCGTCGAGTGGATGCGCTCCCACCCGGCGTGCCGGGCGGTCGCGATCGAGTCGGACCCCGTCCGGGCGGCGCGCATCGGGGTGAACGCGCGCGAACTCGGCGTACCGAAGCTCAAGGTCGTGGAGGGCCGCGCACCCGGCGCCCTCGCCGGCCTGCCCGCGCCCGACGTGATCTTCATCGGCGGCGGCGTGACGCGCGACGGCGTCCTCGAAGCCGCGTGGGAGGCGCTGCCCGCCGGTGGCCGGCTCGTCGCCAACGCCGTCACGCTCGAGTCCGAGGCGATGATCACCACGTGGCGCGCGAAGGTGGGCGGCGACCTCACCCGCCTCGCGGTCAGCCGCGCCGTGCCGGTCGGCGGATTCACCGGCTGGAAGACGATGATGCCCGTCACGATCTGGTCGGTGAGAAAGCCATGACTGTCCACTTCATCGGCGCCGGTCCCGGTGCCGCCGATCTGATCACCGTACGAGGTCAGCGGCTGCTCGCAGCGTCGCCGGTGTGCCTCTATGCGGGCAGCCTGGTCCCGGCCGAGCTGCTCGAGGCGTGCCCGCCCGGAGCACGCCTCGTCGACACGGCCCACCTCGACCTGGACCGCATCCTCGCCGAGATGATCACCGCCACGCAGGCGGGTCACGACGTCGCCCGCCTGCACTCCGGCGACCCGTCGGTCTTCAGCGCCGTCGCGGAACAGATGCGGCGCCTCGACGCGGCCGGCGTCCCCTACGACGTGACCCCCGGCGTCCCCGCCTTCGCCGCCGCGGCCGCCTCGCTGAGCCGCGAGCTGACCGTGCCCGAGGTCGCCCAGACGGTGATCCTCACCCGCACCGCCGAGCGCGCCACCGCCATGCCGCCCGGCGAGGACCTGGCCACGCTCGGCGCCAGCCGCGCCACGATGGTCCTGCACCTGGCCGTCCAGCGGATCGACGCCGTGGTCGCCGAGCTGCTGCCCGTCTACGGCCCGTCGTGCCCGGTCGCCGTGGTCGCCCGCGCCAGCCGCCCCGACGAGGTCATCGTGCGCGGGCCGCTCGACGGCATCGCGGCACAGGTCAAGGACGCCGGCATCAAGCGCACGGCGGTCATCGTGGTCGGCGCCGCGCTCACCGCCTCGCAGTTCCCGGACAGCCACCTCTACTCGACGACCCGCGCGCGTCCGTGACCGTCCTCGTTCTCGGGGGCACCACGGAGG
>CAKUMG010001321.1 GCA_934667465.1 uncultured Actinoplanes sp.
GGCCCGCGTCACCCATCGGGCCACCGATCTCGAACCGGCCCGTCGGGTTCACCAGCAGCCGCACGCCGCCGGACTCCAGGCCGAGCCCCTCGAGCTCCGGCCCCAGCACGTGCTCGCGGATGTCCGGCGCGAGCATGCCCTCCAGCGACACGTCCGCGGCGTGCTGCGTCGAGACCACGACCGTGTCGAGGCGCACCGGGCGCCGCCCGTCGTACTCGATGGTGACCTGCGTCTTGCCGTCCGGCCGCAGGTAGGGCACCACGCGGTCCTTGCGCACCTGAGCCAGCCGCCGGGCCAGCCGGTGCGCGAGCGCGATCGGCAGCGGCATCAGCTCCGGCGTCTCCGAGCACGCGAACCCGAACATCATGCCCTGGTCGCCGGCGCCCTGCGCGTCGAGCACGTGTCCGGAACCGCTCTCCAGCGCACTGTCGACGCCCTGCGCGATGTCGGGCGACTGCGCGCCGATCGACACGCTCACCCCGCACGAGGCGCCGTCGAACCCCTTGCCCGACGAGTCGTAGCCGATGCCCAGGACGGTCTCGCGGACGATCGCGGGGATGTCCGCGTACGCGCGGGTGGTGACCTCGCCGGCGACGTGCACCTGACCGGTCGTGATCAGCGTCTCGACCGCCACGCGGCTGTGCGGGTCCTGGGCGAGCAGGGCGTCCAGGACCCCGTCACTGATCTGGTCGGCGATCTTGTCCGGGTGGCCCTCCGTGACCGACTCCGACGTGAACAGGCGGCGTGCCATCGGGACTCCCTGTGGTGAGGCCGGCCTCCGCGAGGTCGGCGCGGATCGCCGCGATCACCCCGGCGGGGGCGTCGCGGTGATAGAAGTGGTCGCCCGGGAACAGCCGCAGCCGGAACGGGCCGGTGGTGGCGTCCCGCCACGCCCGCACCTGCGGAACCGTGGCCACCGGGTCCTCGCTGCCGTGGTAGGCGGCGACCGGGCAGGCGGGCGGCGGGCCCGGCCCGGGCTCATACGTCTCGTTGAGTTCGTAGTCGGCGCGCACCATCGGCAGGAAGTGCTCGAGCAGCCGGCGGCGCCGGTCGGTGTGCACGGGCGTGCCGTTGAGCGCGATCATGTGGTCCAGGAACCGCTCGCGGGGCAGCAGGTGCAGCGTCGTGCTGCGCGGCGTCAGGTGCGGCGCCCGCCGTCCGGAAGCGATCAGCAGGCCCGGCGCGCGCAGACCGGCCGCTGCGAGGGCCCGGACCGTCTCGAAGGCGACCAGGGCACCGAGGCTGTGCCCGAAGAACGCGAAAGGCCGGTCCAGGTACGGGCCCAGCGCGCCGGCCAGGTCCGCCACGAGCGGCCCGATCCGGGTGTACGGCTCCTCGCGGGTCCGGCTCTCGCGGCCGGGCAGGACGACGGGGCACACCTGCACCCCGGGCCCGAGGGCGGCGTGCCACGGCAGGAAGAACCGGGACCCGCCGCCCGCGTGCGGGAACGCGAACAGCCGCACGGGCGCGTCGCCGCGCCCGATGCCGGGGAGCCAGCGGGTCATGCCAGCACCGTGACGGCCCGCACGATCGCCTCGGGACGTTCCAGCGGCAGCGTGTGCCCGGCGCCGGCCAGCTCCTCGTGGCGCGCCTGCGGCAGGCTGCGGGCGAGCTCGGCGCCGTACGAGGGCTTGATGATCCGGTCCTCGGAGCCGGCCAGCACGACCGCGGGCACGTCCAGTTCCGCCAGCCCGGGCCGCAGGTCCATGCCGTTGGAGATGCCGAAGTACGCGGCGCGGACCGGGGCCGGGGTCGCCGCGAACAGCCGCCGGTTGCGCTCGGCGAGCAGCCTGTCCGTGCCCGGCGCGACCATCTGCCCGAGCAGCTTGCGGCCCAGGGCCGGGCGGCGCAGCGCCCAGGAGAACACGGAGCTGCCCATCATGCGCAGCTCCCCCGCGCTGGTGTCCTGGTCGTGGCTCGCGGTGCTGATCAGCACGAGGCCGTGCAGGCGGGCGGCCGCGCCGGGGTCGCCGGTCGCGTACGCCAGCGCCGCGTAGCCGCCGCCGGAGTGCCCGGCCACGATCGCGCCGTCGGTGCCGGTGTGCTCGAGCACCGCGGCGAGGTCGGCGCGCAGCCGGGCCAGGCTCACCCCGGCCCGGCCGAGCGTGGAGGCGCCGTGCCCGCGCTGGTCGTA
>CAKUMG010001322.1 GCA_934667465.1 uncultured Actinoplanes sp.
GGACATCGTCGTGTCCGACGTGGACGCGTCCACGCTCTACCGCGACCTGCTCCCCACCCCGTCCCGCCTGACCCGGCTCGGCGACCGCAGCCTCGCCGGCTTCGTCCTGCTCCTCGGCGTCGAGGGCACCACCCCGGGGCTCGCCCACCACACCGTCTTCTTCCCCCGCGACTACAACGCGGAGTTCGACGCCGTCTTCGGCGACCCGGCCCACGGCCGCCGCGCCCGCCCGCCGTCGTCGCCCACGATCTTCGTCACCCGCGCCGAGGACCCGGCCGTCCACCCGCCCGGCACCGAGGCCTGGTTCGTCCTGGTCAACGCCCCCCGCCACGGCACCGCCGCCGGCGCGGTCGACTGGACCCGCCCGGGCCTCGCCGACGCCTACGCCACCCACCTCCTCGACGTCCTCGCCGCCCGTGGCACCGACGTCCGCGACCGCCTCCGCTTCCGCGAGACCCGCACCCCCGCCGACCTCGCCACCGCCACCCGCACCCCGGGCGGCGCCATCTACGGCACGGCGGGCGGCCTCCTCCGCCCCGCCAACCGCGGCCCGATCCGCGGCCTCCACCTGGTCGGCGGCTCCGCCCACCCGGGCGGCGGCCTCCCCATGGTCACCCTCTCCGCCGAGATCGCCGCCCACGCCATCGGCCCGGCCCACCCGGCGCCTCAGCCCCGCACCTTGTGACGTCCCCGGCGGCGCAGCTCCACGGCGAGCTGCACCGCGAGCATCGTGAGACCGCTGACGAGCAGCCCCACGAGGGCATGATCGCCCCCCGAGGACAGCAGCGTCGTCGCCGCGGCGAAGAACGCGACACCCGCGACGGCCAGCGACGCGCTCAGCAGGAACTCGACGCGCTCGTACCCCTTGGTCCGGGACCTGTCCGCGGGGCCGTCGGCAGCCACCCTCGACAGATACTCCTCGGCGTTGAGGTTGCCCGCGATGAACATCTCCTCGTCCGGCGTCACCAGCGGCTTGAGCTCGAACCCGTCACTCCGGGAGCCGGCATGCCCCAAGCCCTGCCCACCCGCCGGAGAGATCATCGGTCTCATGTCGCACCTCACCATCCTTGTCGGCGTTCACGGCCGGTTGGCCTGTTGCGGTAGAGCGCGCGAGCGCGTCGACCCAGGAGTCCGCAACAGCGTGTAGGCGGCCGCCAGGATGCCTGCCATGAGCCCCAGATAACCGACATCGGCGTCCGACAGACTGTTGGGCTCATCGGAGTCGACCGACAAGAACCCAAAACTCTCAACGCGATTGCGCACCGGCATCATGATGAACGTTTTGTAGGGTCTGCCCTTGTAATCGGAGAAGTGCTCCGGCGGCGCCTTCTCGATGTCGCGAATGATCACAGAATCTTCGCCGTGAGCCGCTTCGATCACCACTTTGTCGCCCCTGCTGCGGTCCTGGACAAAATCCATGCGCGGCGCGCGACCCTGGCGCCCTTCCCAATGCTGGCGAACCAACTTCCCATCCGTCTCGAAATCATAGAAAACGGACCGCGTCTCACCGCGCTTCTTCGCGAAGCGTCCGCACTGGTGAACGGCTATGTCAGTCACCTTGGAGACGAGAGTCTCGACCCTCATTCTCCGCTCGTCCGGGTTACTTGTTTCCGCAACCCGGGTGAGCAGCAAGATCAAGGGCTGACCGGAGGCACCCAACTTCTTGGCGAGCCGCCGCTTCTGGTCGTTCGCGCTCTTGACCTTGCGGCTGGTCCGGTACTCCCGGTAGACGTTCAGGATTGCCAGCATGGCCGCCGAGGCTATGGCAGCGATGAGGAAATTTCTCTTCGTGGTACCCGTCTTCGTGCCCGCAAACCCGCCGAAACCGGCGGCGAGCGCAGGCAGCACGATCAACAATCCCCACCGGACGGCCTTGAGCGACCAACGCACCGCTCGCTTGAACGGATCAGTCTCATCCAACCGCCGGCACGTCGCTCCCCCGAGACAGCGTGAATCATCAAAAAATGGGCCACTTGCTTCGTCGTCACATGATGCCCCCGGCAACGTCATGATCGGTAAGCAGGCGGCCTCGTACATTTCTCGGTGCTAGATCGCTTCATCCGGATCAGCGCCCGTCATACCCCCGCGCCGGCCCCGTCGCCCGCCGCCGCGGAGGACGCGAGCGTGATCGT
>CAKUMG010001323.1 GCA_934667465.1 uncultured Actinoplanes sp.
CCAGTCGCCGGACTCGAGAGCGGCGACCGCCTCGTGGACCCGCGCGGTCTCCGTGACGACGTGGCGGGCGCGGACCCGCTGCTCGGAGGCCTCGGCCGCGCGGCGGGCGGCCAGCAGCTCCTTCTCGTAGCCGCGTCGCTCGGTGGCGTCGAAGACGGTCGTCCGGATCACCCGCGGCGACCCGGACGGATCGCGCCCGAGCACGGAGTTGACCAGCGTGGGCAGCCGGCGGCCGTCGGCGCAGACCACGTCGAAGGCGACCTCGTGCACGTCGTCCTGCATCGACAGCAGCGGCGCGTAGTGGGTCTCGTGGTAGATCTTGTCGCCGGGGCTGAGCAGGTCACGGAACCGGCGCCGGCCGACCAGCGCGGACCGCTCGTAGCCCGTCCAGGCCAGGAACGTCTCGTTGACCCGGACGATCGTGCCGTCGGGCAGGGTGGTCAGATAGCCGCACGGAGCGCGCTCGTAAAGGTCGCCCGGATCCTCTTCCCAGGGCACGCGCAGATCCTGCGTCACGTCGGGCACGTCACCGCCGCTCTCGGTCATGGGGTTCAGAGGTACGCCTTGATCGCCGCGACCGTCTCGTCCGGCGCGCTGAGGTTCGGGCAGTGTCCGGTCGCATTCATGGGCACCAGTGTGCTCCCCTCCAGGTGCCGATGGACATAGTCGCCGACCACCGCCGGAGCGATCACGTCGTCGGTGCACTGCAGGATGAGCGCCGGCACCCGCAGGTGCTCCAGGTCGGCCCGGTTGTCCGACATGAACGTCACGTGGGCGAACTTCTTGGCGATCTCCGGGTCGGTGGCGCAGAAGCTGTTGGTGAGCTCGCGGCCCAGCTCGGGACGCTCCGGATTGCCCATGATCACCGGTGCGATGGCGGTGGACCAGCCGAGGTAGTTGCTGTCCAGGGACTCCAGCATCGCCTCGATGTCGGGCTTGCCGAAGCCGCCCACGTAGTCCCCGTCGTCGATGTAGCAGGGTGACGGCCCGATCAGGACCAGCCGGTCGAAGACGTCCGGTTCGCGGATCGCGGCGAGCACGCCGATCATCGCGCTGACCGAGTGCCCGACGAACACGACGTCGCGCAGCCCGAGCTCGTGGATGATCGCCAGCACGTCCGAGGCGTACCCGTCCAGGGTGGAGTAGCGGTCGCTGTCGTACGCCTGCAGGTCGGACCGCCCCGCCCCCACGTGATCGAAGAG
This sequence comes from uncultured Actinoplanes sp., assembly GCA_934667465.1. GTDB lineage: Bacteria > Actinomycetota > Actinomycetes > Mycobacteriales > Micromonosporaceae > Actinoplanes. The sequence goes on from CAKUMG010001323.1 coordinate 1,203, forward strand.
CACCACCCGGTGCGTCTCCTCGAACTCGGGGGCGACGAACCGCCACATGTTCTGATCGCAGCCGTACCCGTGGGCGAAGAGCATCGGCGGCCCGTCGGCCCGGCCCGTCACCCGGATGGCGTGTCGATGAGTCGCATTCATGTCCGGATCACCACCGGGTCACCATACGACTCCGCACCGTCCCGCACATCGCCCCCTCTGTCCGTCGTGGGGCGACGTTTCTCGCACCAAGTTCACAAGCACCCGGTGTCACGCCGGAACCCATCGACGTCGATCATGGTCGATGGAGTGGCGCACCCGCTCTAACCTGGGAGGAAGCAGCCGTACGCGGGGTGGGATGGGAGAGCACCGGATGGAGCGCCAGCACGACGGGAGTCCGGCCGGGGACGAACCCGGCACCGAGCCCGTGGCCCCGGCGGACCTGCCGTCCCCCGCGTCCTCCGGATCGGCGAGCCCTCCGGCGCCCGCGGACCCCGGCGAGACCGTGAGCGGTTCATCCCCGGCCGCCGGAAAGGACGATCCGCCGGAAACGGACGGGACCGCACCGGAGCCCCAGCGCTGGACGGGCTCCGCCGCCGTCCCCGCCGACCCGTCCAAGAAGGCCCGGCGCAACCACCGCCGCTTCGCCGCCACGGAGGAGCCCGCACCCGCCGCCGACCCGTGGGCGGGCGCCGCGGGCCGGCCGGAGGTCCACGACTGGTCGCACACCACGCCTGTCGACCCCTGGGCCGACCACGACACCCCGATCGAGGTCTTCGACCCGTTCCCCGAGGCGCTGCCGCCCACCCGCATCGACCCGCCCGCCACGATGCCGCCCACCCGCATCGACCCGCCCGCCACGATGCCCCCGACCCGCGCCGACCCGCCCGCGCAGGCGGCTCCCCCACCTCCCCCGCCGCCCGCGGCCCCCGTCAAGCCCGCCCCCACCC
>CAKUMG010001324.1 GCA_934667465.1 uncultured Actinoplanes sp.
AGGAAGTGCTGCACGCCGAGGAGGTGGTGACGGTGCTCGACGACCTGCTGTGCGGGATGGGCGCCGACGACTTCCTGGTGGCGTTGCCCGCGCTGCGGCAGGCGTTCGAGTTCTTCCCGCCGCGGGAGCGGGAGATCATCGCCGGGCGGCTGCTGTCCCGGCGCGGGCTCGGCGACAGCGGGCGGTCGCTGCTGCGGGGCGCCGCCGACCCGGTGGCGGTCGCGGCCGGGATGGCGCTCGACGCGCGGGTCGAGGGCCTGCTGCGGCACTACTCGCTGGTGGGGGAGCGCGATGACTGATCCGGGGCTGGAGCGGTGGCGGCTGGTCCTGGGACCGCCCGCCGACGCCGTGGGAGCGCTCGGCGCCGACGCGGCGGCCCGGGACGCCGCGCTCTCCTGGCTCTACGGCCGCGAGGGCGAGCTGGACGAGCGCGACGTGCGCCGTGACGACCGGTCGGGGGGCAGCGGCCCGTCCCAGCTGACCACCGTCGACTGGCTCGCGGACATCCATCGGCTGTTCCCCAAGGAGACCGTGGAGCGGCTGCAGCGCGACGCCGTCGAGCGCTACCAGATCAACGAGATCGTCACCGACCCCGCGGTCCTGGAGACCGTCGAGCCCAACCCGGCGCTACTGCGCGCAGTCCTGCAGACCAAGCACCTGATGAACCCCGAGGTGCTGCGGCTGGCCCGCCGGCTGGTCGAGGCGGTCGTCCGGGACCTGCTGGCGGCGATGGCGACCGAGGTGCGGGCCGCGTTCAGCGGGGCGCGGGCGCGGCGGCCCAGCCGCTGGAAGCAGGCGCGCGACTTCGACATGAACCGCACCCTGCGCGCCAACCTCGCCCACTACCGGCCCGCCGAGCAGCGGCTGTACATCGAGACGCCGCACTTCTTCTCCCGCACCCGCCGCCACGTCGAGCAGTGGCAGGTGATCCTGCTCGTCGACCAGTCCGGCTCGATGGTCGACTCGGTGATCCACTCGGCGGTCACCGCGGCATGCCTGTGGGGGCTGCCGGGCGTCCGGACCCACCTGGTCGCCTTCGACACTCAGGTCGTCGACCTGACCGGCGACGTCGACGACCCGGTCGAGCTGCTCATGAGGGTCCAGCTCGGCGGTGGCACCGACATCGGGCGGGCGATGCGCTACGCGGCCGGCCTGATCGAGACGCCGCGGCGCGCGATCGTGGTGCTGATCAGCGACTTCTTCGAGGGCGGGGCGCCGGGCACGCTCGTGCGCACCACGCGGGAGCTGGTCGAGCAGGGCAGCCGAGTCCTCGCGCTGGCGGCGCTGGACGAGCAGGCCAACCCGGCGTACGACCGCGGAATGGCCCAGCAGCTGGCGAACGAGGGCGCGTCGGTGGGCGCGATGACCCCGGGCGAGCTCGCCGCGTTCGTCGCCGCCGCGGTCTCTGGGCAGGCCGGGCGATGAGGGAGGACCTGCTGGCGCTGACGCCGGAGACGCTGGCCGAGCTGACGAACCGGGGGCTGGTCAAGCGCGCCGCCCGCGAGGTCGAGCGTGCCGCGCCCGCGCTGACCGAGGACGGCGACGGCACCGTGCGGGCCGTCACCGCCGACCGTGTCACGTCGGCGCTGCCGCGGGGCGGGCTCGAGCAGGGGTCGTGCGGGTGCGGGGCGGCAGGCGTGTGCCGGCACCTGATCGGGCTGGTCCTGGCCTACCGGAGCTGGGCGGCCGTGCGGTCCGAGTCCGTTGTGGAGGGCTTGCTTCCGGAGGCGTCGGCGGTCGCGCCGGGCCCGGCCGCTTCTCGGGCCGCGGCGGCGTGGTCCCCGGGGCAGTTCACGGACGAGGAGTTGGGCGCTGTGCTCGGCGAGCGGCTGCTGGCGGCGGCCCGGCGGGTGCGGCGTGCCGGCTATGTGGCGCGGGTGCGGCGGGGGAGTGCCGCCGATCCGGTGCCCAGTGTGGAGCTTGCCACGGCGACCGTGCGTTTCCTCGTGCCCGGGGATCTCGGGTTCGCGCGCAGCGATGCGGCTGCCGGGGCGCGGGACGAGGTGCTGGCGCTGGCGGTGTGGGCCTTCCGCGTGGCCGACGAGCAGGCTGCCGCCTCGATGAGGGCTGCGTCGGCGGGGGCTGTGTCGGCGGGGGCGGCCTCGGCGGGGGCTGTGTCGGCG
>CAKUMG010001325.1 GCA_934667465.1 uncultured Actinoplanes sp.
ACCTGGTGCGGGACATGCTGACCCCGGCCCAGCAGGCGAAGGCGTACGACAAGGGCTATTTCTATCCCGGGCCCGCGATCAAGGATGTGCCGGTGACCATGGCGCCGCAGGAGAGCCAGGACGCGCTCGCCGAGTTCGGCCGCCCCGAGTACGAGCGGCTCATCGCGGACAACCCCCTGGAGACGCCGCTGGACGCCAAGTCGCTCGTCGCCGCCTTCGACCGCTGGGACCGCGAAATCGGCGGCGCGAAGGTCAAGAAGTGACGGCGGCCGATGTCGCCCCCCAGCGAGGTCACGAGGTGACCGGTTTTCACGAGTTGCGCCTCGACGGCGTCACGAGGCGCTTCGGCGGCCGCGACGCGCTGAGCGGGCTGAGCCTCACGATCCGGCGCGGCGAGTTCATCGCGCTGCTCGGCCCGTCCGGCTGCGGCAAGTCGACCGCGCTCAACTGCCTGGCCGGCCTGCTGCCGCTGTCGGCGGGCAGCATCTGGCAGGACGGCACCCGCCTCGACACGGTCCCGCCGGAGCGCCGCGGCTTCGGCATGGTGTTCCAGCGCTACGCGTTGTTCCCGCACCTCACGGTGCGGGGCAACATCGCGTTCGGGTTGCGGATGCGGCGGGTGCCGCGCGCCGAGGTCCGCCGTCGCACGGACGAGGCAATCGATCTGGTACGCCTCGGCGACCACGCGGGCAAGCTCCCCGGCCAGCTCTCGGGCGGTCAGCAGCAGCGCGTCGCCATCGCCCGCGCCGTCGTGCTGGAACCGGCGCTGGTCCTCATGGACGAGCCGCTGTCCAACCTGGACGCCAAACTGCGGCTCGAGATGCGTACGGAGATCAGAAGGCTCCACCAGTCCCTGGGTCTCACCACCGTCTACGTGACCCACGACCAGGAGGAGGCCCTGTCGATGGCGGACCGCCTGGTGGTGCTGCGCGACGGGCACGTGCAGCAGATCGGCACCCCCGAGGAGCTGCACAGCCGACCGGTGAACCGGCACGTGGCCGACTTCATGGGCTACCGCAACCTGGTGCCCATGACCGTCACCGCGCTCGCCGGCGACCGGGTGACCGTCGAGGGGCACGGCATGACGTTGCAGGGCACCGCGATCGGCGCGCTGAGCCCGGGCGACGCGGTCGTGGCCGGCGTGCGTACGGAGGATCTGCGCGTCGCCGACGCCGGCATCCCGGTCACCGTGGAGGTCGTCGAGTACCAGGGCCGCGAGCTGGCCGTCGAGGCCCGCACCGACGGCGGTGTAGCGCTACACCTGCGTGCCACCGAGCGCCCGCACCCCGGCGACAAGGTCACCGTGCGGGCGGATCCGGCCCGCGTGCTGGTGTTCGGGGCGGCGGCATGACGGCCGTGGCGGCCACCGCGCGGCGGCACCGGCTGGCGGAGCGCGGGATCGACAGGCACCTGCTCCTCCTGCTGCCGGCGCTGGTGAGCGTGGCGGCGCTGTTCGTCTACCCGTTCGCGTACGGTCTCGGGCTGTCCTTCCAGCCGGCCGAGGGCGGCATGCTCGCGGCGTACACGACGTTCTTCACCGACGCCTACATGCGCGACACGATCGGGACCACGCTGCTGCTCGCCCTGCCCGCGGCGACGCTCAACGTCGCGGCGTCGGTGCCGATCGCGTACCGGATGCGGGGTCGTTTCCGCGGCAAGCGGGCCGTGACGACGCTGCTGGTCATCCCGATCACGCTCGGCACCGTGCTCACCGCCGAGGGGCTGCTCAACTTCCTCGGCCCGGCCGGCTGGTTCAACCGCGCCCTGGGCGCCGCCGGCCTGATCGACGCGCCGCTGCGGCTGACGAACAACTACTGGGGCGTGTTCCTGTCGCTGGTCATCACCGGCTTCCCGTTCGCGTTCCTGCTGATCCTGAGCTACCTCTCCGGCATCGACCCGACCCTGGAACGCGCCGCCGCCACGCTCGGCGCCGGTTGGTGGCAACGCTTCTGGCGCATCACGCTGCCACTGCTCGCGCCCGGGCTCGCCACCACGTTCTGCCTGACGTTCGTGCTCGCGTTCAGCGTCTTCCCGTCGGCCGTGCTGGTCGGCGACCCCGCCGGCACGACGCGCGTGATCTCGATCGCGGCCTACCACGCCGCGTACGAGGCCTATGA
>CAKUMG010001326.1 GCA_934667465.1 uncultured Actinoplanes sp.
ATGCAGACGTTGGTGACCCAGCCGTTGGTGTCGGCGTACTCGAGGTCGCGGTAGACGATGTCCTCGCTGAACAGGTCGGTGGTCCAGCGGTGGCCCCGCTGGAAGACCTCGAAGTAGTAGTGGAAGCGGTACTCCGGCGTGTGCCGGTCGTTCTCCATGTCCCAGATCTGGCGTGGCATGCGCAGCACCTTGAGCCGCTGCCGGGGGTAGCCGCCGAGGTCCTGCAGCACCCGCGCCTCGTGCCCCCAGCTCCAGTCGGGCCACTGCCCGGGCGGGGTGGCGGTGTAGTGGATGAGCACCTGCTCGACCCCGTCGTCGCGGTCCGTCCACCCCTTCGGGTAGTACCAACTCACGCCGGCTCCCCTCCGTCGCCGATCACCTCGAACGTGCGCACGCTGGGCATGCCCATGAGCAGCCCGGGCAGTTCCCGGTAGAACGCACCCGTCTCCGGCAGGTCGAGATAGCGCCGCAGGTCCTCGGGGCTGCGCCAGCTGGAGACGGCCAGCACCCGGTCGCCGCTGCGCAGGGACTGGGCGAAGACGACCCCTTCCGCGTACGCGACCACGTCGCGCTCCTGGCGCAGGAGGAGCTGGGCCACCCGGTCGGCGGCGCCCGGCCGTGCCGTGGCCTCGAGGATGCGGAAGACCGCCATGCCGGGCCCCCTTCAGGACGCCGTACGCTGATCGATCAGTCTCTGGATCTTGCCGGCGGACCGGGCGAGGGTCTCCGGCTCCACGACCACGACCTGCACCGTGGTGCCGACGGTGTCCTTGACGGCGGTCGCCACCTCGGCGCCGGCCGGTTCGCGGCGCTCGCCCGGGCAGTCGGGGCGGGCCTCCACCTGGACGACGAGGTGGTCCAGGCGCCCCTGGGTGCTCAGGACCAGCTGGAAGTGGGGCGCCAGTCCGGGCGTACGGAGGATGATCTCCTCGATCTGCGTCGGGAACAGGTTGACCCCGCGCAGGATGATCATGTCGTCGGTGCGGCCGGTGATCTTCTCCATCCGGCGCATCCCCGGCCGGGCGGTGCCGGGCAGCAGCCGGGTCAGGTCGCGGGTGCGGTAGCGGATGACCGGCATGGCCTGCTTGGTCAGCGACGTGAAGACCAGCTCGCCGCGCTCGCCCTCGGGCAGCACGGCGCCGCTGTCCGGGTCGAGGATCTCGGGATGGAAGTGGTCCTCCCAGACGTGCAGGCCGTCCTTGGTCTCCACGCACTCCTGCGCGACGCCCGGCCCGATCACCTCCGACAGCCCGTAGATGTCGACGGCGTGCAGGCCCGCGCGCTCCTGCATCTCGAGGCGCATCTGCTCGGTCCACGGCTCGGCGCCGAAGATCCCGATCTCCAGGCTCGACGCGCGCGGGTCGAGGCCCTGCTTCTCGAACTCGTCGATGACGGTCAGCATGTACGACGGGGTCACCATGATGATCCGGGGCCGGAAGTCGGTGATCAGCTGCACCTGCCGCGGGGTCATCCCCCCGGACACCGGGATCACCGTGCACCCGAGCCGTTCGGCGCCGGCATGCGCACCGAGGCCGCCGGTGAACAACCCGTAGCCGTACGCGTTGTGCAGCCGGTCCCCGGGCCGCCCGCCGGCCGCCCGGATCGAGCGCGCCATCACGTCCGCCCAGGTCTGCAGGTCGCCGGCGGTGTAGCCGACCACGGTGGGCCGCCCGGTGGTCCCCGACGACGCGTGGATCCGCCGGACGTCGCGATCCGGCACGGCGAACATCCCGAACGGATAGTTGTCGCGCAGGTCGGCCTTGCTCGTGGTGGGGAACTTCGCCAGGTCGGCAAGCTCGCGGCAGTCGTCCGGGTGCACGCCGGCCTTGTCGAACGCCTCGCGGTAGTGGGCGACGTTCGCGTACGCGTGCCGCAGTGTCCATTGCAGCCGCCGCAGCTGCAGGTCACGCAGCTCGTCCACGCCCAGCCGCTCGGCATCGTCGAGCGAGGCCGGCGACGGTGCCTCCCCGAGGTACGACATGCCCTCCACACAAGCCCCCGGCATCGACACCTGTCAAGGCGCGCCGGGAAGACCTGATGCGTAACCGCGCAAAGCTCCTCTCCCCAGGCGGCGAGGCCGCCGCTAGGGGTTGACCCGGTCAATGCGGGTCCAGC
>CAKUMG010001327.1 GCA_934667465.1 uncultured Actinoplanes sp.
GGCCGGACCCTCACCGGCGGTGCCGTCCGCGCCGCCGTCGTGGCCGTCCGGGTTCGCGCCGCCGTCGGCCGGGCCCTCGCCCGCCGAGCCGTCCGCGCCGCCGTCGTGACCGTTCGCGTTCGCGCCGCCGTCGGCCACGCCCTCGCCCGAGACGCCGCTGCCGCCGGTGATGTCGTCGTCGTTCAGTCGCATGATGCTTCTCCTTCGTCGGTGAACGCCCCCGTGCTACCCGTTTCGATCACCGCTAATCAGGAAAGCCACCGACCGTGCTGGTGATGGGGACCTCAGGATGGCAGTACAAGGACTGGCGCGGCCGTCTCTACCCGTCGCCGCTCCCGCAGCGGCTGTGGCTCGAACGGTTCGCGGAGTCGTTCGCCACCGTCGAGATCAACAACGCGTTCTACCGGCTGCCGGAGCGGGACACGTTCGCCGCCTGGCGCGACCGGACGCCCGACGACTTCTGCTTCGCGGTGAAGATGAGCCGCTACCTGACGCACATCAAGCGGCTCAAGGACCCGGCCGAACCGGTGGAGCGCTTCCTCTCCCGCGCCACCGCCCTCGGCGACAAGCTGGGTCCGGTGCTGCTGCAACTGCCGCCGACGCTGCAGGCCTCCGTCGAGCTGCTCGACGCCACCCTGGCACTCTTTCCCCCTTCCGTACGCGTCGCGGTCGAGCCACGGCACGCGTCGTGGTGGACCGACGAGGTGCGCGAGGTGCTGGTCCGGCACCGCGCCGCGCTGTCGTGGGCGGACCGGCTCGGCCGCCCGGTGACGCCGCTGTGGCGCACGACGGACTGGGCCTACCTGCGGCTGCACGAGGGGCGGGCGCAGCCGTGGCCGCACTACGGGCGGACGTCGCTGGGCTCGTGGGTGGACCGGCTGCCGCCCGGCGAGACGTACGTCTACTTCAACAACGATCCGGGCGGCGCCGCGGTGACCGACGCCACCACGATGGCGGGGATCGCGCGCCGCCGCGGTCTGAGTGTCACACGTACCCCGTAGGGTGGTCGGAGTGCTGAACGTGGAACTGAACGGGGAGACGCCCGGCATCGAGCAGCTGCACCGGCTCGTGGTGAGCAACGACGGCCACTTCACGAGCATGCAGGTGCGCGACGGCCGGGTCCGCGGGCTCGCCCTGCACCTCGCCCGGCTCGCCGACAGCTCGGAGGAGCTGCTCGGGCACCGTATCGGCGTCGCCGAGGAGCACCGCCTGCTCGCCCACATCCGGCACGCCCTCGGCCCGGTCCGCGACGCCTCCGTCCGGGTCACGCTCGCGCCCGGCCCGGGCGGCACCCAGGAGGCCCCGGACGTCCTCGTCTCGGTCACCGACCCGGTCCCGGACCCGCCGGCCCACCCCCTGCGCGTGCAGAGCGTCACCCACGAGCGTGATCTGCCCGAACACAAGCACCGCGGCACGTTCATGCTCGGCCACCACCGCCGCGAGGCCGTCCTGGCCGGTTTCGACGACCGCCTCTTCGTCGGCCGCGACGGCCGGGTCAGCGAGGGCACCACCTGGAACGTCGCCTTCTACGACGGCGACGAGATCATCTGGCCGGCCGCCCCGATGCTCAAGGGCATCACCATGGTGCTGCTCCAGCTCCAGCTCTCCATCGACGGCACCCCCTGGACCATCCGCCCCGTCGACGCGAGCGAACTCATCGGCTTCGCCGGCGCCGCCACCGTCAACTCCGAGGGCGTCCGCGGCGTCGCCAGCATCGACGAGATCCCCCTCGCCGACCAGCGCGCCGAGAAGATCCTCCGCGAGACGCTGGCCGAGGTGCCCTGGGACGAGCTTTGAGCTTCCGTACGGGTCGTCGTGCTCGCCCGGCGGCGCTTCGCGGCCGGGTGCGACGTCCTGCGGCGGGCTCGCGGCTGGTGTGACCTCAGGCTGAGGTCCTGCGGCGGGCTCGCGGCTGGTGTGCCCTCAGGCCGAGGTCTTGCGGCGGGCGAGAATGGAGCGGACCGCCTCCCGACCGGCCCGGTTGGCGCCGACGGTGGACTGCGACGGGCCGAAACCGATCAGGTGCACCCGGGGCTCGCTCGTCACCCGGGTGCCGGTCATCGGGATGCCGCCGAGCTCGTTGCGCAGGCCCAGCGGGTCCAGATGGGCGAGCG
>CAKUMG010001328.1 GCA_934667465.1 uncultured Actinoplanes sp.
AGTTGGTGAACAGGATGAACGCGACGCCGGTCATCGGCACCAGGGCCGCCCACAGCGACACGTCCCAGATCCAGTGCCGCAGCAGCGCCTGGATGACGAACGCGCCGACCCAGCCGACGATCAGCGGGACCTTCTTGGTGAGCATCGCGTTCAGCACGGTGCCGGCGGTGAGGATGATGATCGGCACGCCGAGCCGGATCACGTCCGGGACGTTCTCGGTGAAGTGGTACGGCGGCGCGATGTTCACCCAGGAGAAGGCGAGCAGCGTGATCGTGATGCCGAAGTTGGACGGGTTCATGAAGTGCCGCATCCGGCCCTTGATCGGCGCCTGGAGCACCGCCTTCTGCCCGACCGCGACCAGCACGGCGAACGCGATCGGCCAGAACATGTCGTTGGCGTAGAGCAGCATGTTCGCGGCGAGCGCGGTGATGTGGGTGGGCAGCAGGAACGTGTAGAGGCCCCAGGCGCCGTTGCCGCTGTAGGCCGGCGGCCGGTGCTGCGCCCAGGCCGAGACCCGCTCGATGGCGATCTCCGCGGTGTAGCCGACCAGCAGCGCGAGCAGCGGCCAGGACCACGGCTGCTCGAAGCCGAGCACCGTGTAACCGAGGATGTTGAAGATGCTCATCGAGATGGCGAAGTTGCGCAGCGCGAGGTAGCGCGGGTCTCGTTTGTCGACCCGCGGTGGCGTGGCCGGGGCGGGCGCGGCGGGCGCGGTCGCCGGCGGGACCGGCGCGGCGTCGAGGGTGCGGGTTTCGCGCTTGACGTCGGTCACGACGCGGTCACCTCCTGGGCGGTGCCGGTCAGCACGAAGTCGTGCCAACCCGCGGTGAGCTGGAGCTGCTGGGTGCGCTGCACACCGTCGCCGTCCCGCCAGCGGATCTCCGCGCCGACCGGGCTCGCGCCCTGGTCGCCGAGGCCGAAGAAGACGTCGAAGCTGCGCTTGCCGGAGTGGCCGCCGCCGCCGTCGAGCTGGCCGAGCTGGACACGGCCGTCGGCGGTGGTGATCCGCACCTGGGCGCCGTAGGCGGGGCTGCCGGGCACCGAGGCGCCGTCGACCGGGCGGTAGAGGCGCAGGCCGAGGAAGTCGCCGCCGGCGGTCAGGTCGTTGCGGTAGAACGCGGGCGGGCCCCACTGCCGGGCGACCACGAAGTCCTGGGCGCCGTCGCCGTCCGCGTCACCGACGCCGATCCCGCGGGTGGGTGTGTCGATGCCGAGGCCGAGTTCGGCGCTGACGTCGGCGTACCGCCCGTTGCCCTCCGGTGCCCAGAAGGCCAGCGGGTTGGAGCCGGCGATGTCGTCGCCGGGCTCGGCCTTCGGCCACATGTCCGGTTCCTGGAGCATCAGGTCGTTGGCCATCGCCAGTTCCTGGAGCCAGTTGAACCGGTTGATGGTGCCCTTGACGAAGCCGCAGCTCTGCACGATGGCGAGCCGTCCGCTGTTGTCGAAGTCGGCCATCTTGGCGTCCCAGCCCCAGCCGACCCAGGCGAGGTTGGCCTTGGCCGCCTCGTTGCGGAACGGTGCGACACCGTCCTCGAGGGAGCGTCGTGCGGCCGCGGCGTCCGGCGCGGTGTTGCGCCAGACCATGTTGCTCTCCTCCAGGCCCCAGGACTCGGTGATGTTGCTGACGAACGCGTCGAACCGGCCGGTGCCGCCGAGGTCGGCGAAGTCGATCGCCATGCCCTTGAACGAGTCGTGGCCCATCACCAGCGACTTCGGGGTGAGCGCGTCGCGGCGCCCCTCGGCCAGGGCGAACCTGATCCGGCCGGGCTCGGAGACGTTGTGCAGGAAGCGGTCCTTGCCGAAGTCGTTGGCGAGGTAGAGCTCGGGCAGCAGGTCGCCGTCGAGATCGGCTGAGGACGCACCGAGCGTCCATCCGGTGGACACGGCCGGGTCGAGCGCGACCTGCTCCTGGTAGTTCACCGAGGGGTCCGCGCCGGCGCCGGCCGGGTCAGCGCGGCCACCACGGCCGAGGTGAGCGAGGCGGCGTCCAGGCCGCTCACCGCGTCGTTGCCGTAGAGCACGACGTCGGACCACTGGTCCCGCGGGTGCCCGCCGCCGGGCACGACGGCCCGAGTGCCGGCGTCCCGGCACAGCTCGATCCAGGCCGAGTGGG
>CAKUMG010001329.1 GCA_934667465.1 uncultured Actinoplanes sp.
GCCATGGTGTGACGGTACCGCGTCAGCCGACGGCGATCAGGGCACGACCGGCCAGGCCCAGGCCGACCAGCACGAGCAGGGCGCCGGCGACCCGCGGTGCCAGAGTCTGCCAGCCGCCGAATCGGCCCGCCCAACGATCCCGCGGCCGGACCAGGAGTAGGCCGGCGCCCGTCAGGCCGGCGGCCATACCTACCCCAGACGCAGAACCAGCACCACAAGCGTAGGGCAGTCGAACTTGTCCAGGTCGACGAAGAACGGGTAGTCGGCCTTGCCGGCGAACAACTTCCATCTGCAACTCGCCGTCCATCCAAGAATGGCTTGTGTTGATTCACGACCCGCCGACGGTGACAGCATCGTCAGCGGAGGGTCAGCTCGTGACGAGAATGGGCAGCTAAGTCTCCGACGGCGACAACGCTGCGATGGCGCCGGGCGACGATGAAACCCATGCGCTCTGGGCCTGACCCGATTCGACGGACAAGGTCGTTGTGTTGATCCTCAAGCTACCTTGAGGGCGGTCAGTGGCTGGGCGATGGTGCTGGTCTCGTAGGCGGCTGGGCTTCGGTAGCCGAGGCTGGAGTGCCGTCGGCGGGTGTTGTACCAGCCTTCGATGTACTCGAATATTGCCTGCTTCGCGGTGGCGCGGGTGGGCCAGGCCTGCCGGTGGATGAGTTCGGTTTTGATCGTCGCGAAGAACGACTCGGCGACGGCGTTGTCCCAGCACTGGCCGCGCCGGCCGACGGAGAGCCGGACGTGGTGTTTGGTGGCGAGGCGGGCGTGCTGGGCGCTGGTGTATTGGCAGCCGCGGTCGGAGTGGAACACCAGGCCGTGGGCGGGCCGGCGGCGCTGCAGCGCGTCGTCGAGGGCGGCGTCGACCAGGTCGGTCTTGAGATGGTCGGCGACGGCCCAGCCCACGACCCGGCGTGAGGCCAGATCGATGACCGTGGCCAGATACAACCAGCCTTCCCAGGTGCTGATGTAGGTGATGTCCCCGCACCAGCGGGTGTCGACTGCCGTCGCGTCGACGGTGAAGTCCCGCCCGATCAGGTCAGGGCGCTTCGCCGCGTGCGGATCCGCGATGGTGGTGGCCTGCCAGCGACGCGGGCTCTTACCGGCGATGCCGGCGGCCCGCATCCGGCGGGCGATGCGTTTGCGGCCGTGCCGATGCCCGGCATCGGCGAGCTCGGCCTGGATCCGCGGCGCACCATAGGTCCCGTTCGACGCCGCATGCACCTCCAGGATCCTTGTGGTGAGCTGGGCGTCGACGCGCTCACGGGTGCTCTTGGTGTGACGGGTGTAGTAGGCGGACCGGGAGACCTCGAGCAGCTCACACGCGCGTTTGACGCTGTGCTTGCCGGCCTGCTCCGCCTCGATGAACGGATACACGTTCACCGGATCTCCCTGGCGAAGAAAGCCGTTGCCCGCTTCAGAATTTCGTTGTCCTGCTGCAGCCGCCGGTTCTCCGCACGCAGCCGGGCCAGTTCCGCGTGCTCGTCGGAGGTCAACCCGTCAGTGCGGGTTCCGGCGTCGAGTTCAGCCTGCTTGACCCACTGCCGCACCGCGGTCTCGGTCAGGTCGAAATCCCTCGCGATCTGACCGATCGTGCGGTCACCACGCTGACACAGCTCCACGATCTCAGCCTTGAACTCGGGCGTGAACGCCCGCCGCGGCCTCGCTCGCTTCTTCCCCACGCTCTCCATGATGCTGGACATCCTCCCGGAGACTCCAAGTCTCCTGATCTCGGATGTCCGTCAAAACGGGGCAGGCCCACGGAGCATGTGGCCTGGCTGCGCTCGCACGCCCGGACCGCCCCGGCGCGACCCGGCCTGTGGCGCGGCGGGCACGGGGTCGCGTACGTGCTGGACCTGCTCGGCCACCCGGATGACGCGGACGCCCTGCTGCGACGCTGCACCCCGGCAGCGGACCGTCCGCTGCGTCCAGGTCTCGCGGGCGGCGCCACCGGCATCGCCCTGACCCTGGCCGCCCTGGCCGCATCCCGTGACACCCCGGAGCTCCTGACCGAATCCTCCACGCTCGCCGAGCGCATCGCCGCCCTGCCCACCGAGGCCGCCCCGGCCCCCGGCCTGATGACGGGGTGGACCGGCCC
>CAKUMG010001330.1 GCA_934667465.1 uncultured Actinoplanes sp.
ACGCCTCCCACCTGGCGACGTCGTTGCGGACCCAGCTCGCGGGGCTGCGCTCGAGCCGGCTGTGGCTGGTCCTACTGGCGTGCGCCACCACCACCGGTGGTGTGCTCGCCGCGTACTCCTACATCAGCCCGATCCTCACCGACCAGGCCGCGGTACCCTCCGCGCTGGTCCCGCTGGTGCTGACCGGCTTCGGGATCGGCTCGTTCATCGGGACAATCCTCGGCGGCAGGTTCGGCGACGCCCACCCCGGGCGGGTCACCATCGCCACCCCCGCCGTCACAGCAGTCCTGCTCGCGTCGATCAGCATCGCGACCGGCGCTCCATGGCTCACTACCGTACTGGTGGTCATCCTGGGCCTGTTCGGTCTCAGCGCCAACGGCGTCCTCATCCACCTCGCGGTCACCCACTCCGGCGAGGCCGCGACGCTCGGCTCGGCGCTGGCGGTCTCCGCGTTCAACGTCGGCACGGCGATCGGCACCGCGATCGCCGGTGCAGCGCTGGCCACCTCGCTGAGCACGCACGGCCCCGCTGTCGTCGGCGCGGTCATCGTGTCTCTCACCCTCATCCCGACGATTGTGCTGGCCACCATCCAGCGCCGCCGTGCCATCACGTCGAACACCGCTCGATAACCCGATCCGGAGGATCACCAGAAATGACTGTCAGTTACGACTTCACCGGCCAGGTCGCGTTCGTCACCGGCGCCGGCGCCGGGATGGGACGCGCCGCAGCCCTCGCGTTTGCCCGCGCCGGCGCGGCCACGGTCCTTCTCGACCGGGACGACACGGTCGTTCACGACCTCGCCGGCGAACTCACCGCGGCCGGTCACACCGCGCTCGGGATCACGGCGGACGTCACCGACGAGCAGCAGGTCGCCTCCGCCGTCGAGCAGACCGTCGCCGCCTACGGCCGGCTGGACATGGCGTTCAACAACGCCGGCATCATGATCCCCGCCGCCGAGGTCGCCGACACCGACAACAGCGTGTTCGACCAGGTGATCGCGGTGAACCTGCGCGGCACCTGGAACTCGCTGAAGCATGAGCTGAACCAGATGCGCGCCCAGGGCTCCGGGGCGATCGTGAACAACTCCTCTATCGCCGGACTCATCGGCGACGGCACCCGAGCAGCGTATGCCGCGACGAAGCACGCAATGCTGGGACTGACAAAGTCGACCGCGCTGGAGACCGGGGCGCAGGGTATCCGGGTGAACGCGGTGTGCCCCGGCACCATCGACACCCCCATGGTCGAGCGGATGATCGCCGCCGGCGACCTGAGCCACGACGCCGCCGTCGCCGCGTCCGCGATCCCGCGCCTCGGCCGCCCGGAAGAGGTCGCCGACGCGGTGCTCTGGCTGTGCAGCCCGGGCGCGTCGTACGTCACCGGCGTCGCCCTCCCCGTCGACGGCGGCTACACCGCCGCCTGACCCACCACCCTCAACATCTCAGTCAGGAGGCACCGACATCTGGCGTGTGCTTCCCGGTTGACACCCACCACACCAGGAGAGCTCTCCCATGGAATACCGCCACCTCGGCCGTTCCGGCCTGCAGGTGTCGACCATTTCGCTCGGCACGATGACGTTCGGCGGCAAGGGCATCTTCAGCAACCTCGGCGGCACAGAGCTCGCCGAGGCCCGCCGGCAGCATCGCCTTCGACCACGGCGTCAACCTGTTCGACACCGCGAACATGTACTCCGACGGGCTGTCCGAGGAAATCCTCGGCCAGGCGCAGGCCCCGACGCCATCGATCTGGTGATCGTCCCGGGCGCCGACCACGTCGATTTGTACGACCGCAAAAGACCTGATCCCCTTCGACACGATCGACGAGTTCTTCACCCAGAACCTCGTCTGACGCCAGTGCCCCGACAGGCCAGAACCGCTATCGGCCTGTCGGGGCTTTCCGCCGGGGGCAGTCTGGCGAAACGGCCAGGACAGCCACCTCGACAAGACCGGAGGCGTCCCTGGCCCGCAGCGGATTGCCTTAAACAGACTCCGCGTGGCCCTGGGCTGCCGTTCCCCACGCCGCTGGGTTGACGCAGTACGCAGGTAGATCTCAACAAGTTGGGTTACGCCGTTGATATACCTCGATCTACCGGCGCAAAAGGGCCGT
>CAKUMG010001331.1 GCA_934667465.1 uncultured Actinoplanes sp.
GTGTCGGCGTGCCGCGAGCTTGCCGCCCGCAACGGGGCGTCAGCGTGCCGCGGCGGTGGGTCAGTTGGCGGCGGCGGGCTGCTGGTCGCGGGTGCCGGTGCCGGTGTCGTGGCCGGGGCGGCGGGTGAGGACCCGGGGGCCGGTTTCGGTGATGGCGACGGTGTGCTCCGAATGCGCCGTACGGGATCCGTCCGCGGAGCGGATCGTCCAGCCGTCCTCGTCGAACTTGATTTTGCCCGTGGTGCGGCACAGCCACGGCTCGATGGCGATCGTCAGGCCCGGGCGCAGGCGCATGCCCCGGCCGGCGCGGCCGTCGTTGGCGATGTGCGGGGCCTCGTGCATGGTGCGGCCCAGGCCGTGGCCGCCGAACTCGAGGTTGACCTCGTAGCCGTAGCTGCGGGCGACGCCGCCGATCGCGGCGGAGATGTCGCCGATGTGGTTGCCGGGCTGGGAAGCCTCGATCGCGGCCTCGAGTGCGACCTCGGTGGCCTCGATGATCTTCAGGTCGGCCGGGTCGGGGGTGCCGACGACGACGGAGAACGCGGAGTCGGTGACCCAGCCGTCGATGCCGACCGCCATGTCGACGCTCAGCAGGTCGCCGTCGCGCAGGACGTAGCTGCGCGGCAGCCCGTGCAGCACGGCGTCGTTGACCGACAGGCACAGCACGTTGCGGAACGGCCCGCGGCCGAACGAGGGGGCGTAGTCCCAGTAGCAGGACTCGGCGCCGCGCTCCTCGATGCGCCGGCGGGCGTGGTGTTCGAGGTCCATCAGGTTGACCCCGACAGCGGCGAGCCCCTCCACCTCGGCGAGCAGTTCGCCGACGAACTTGCCGGTCACCGCCATCCGCTCGATCTCCCCGGCGGACTTGAACTCGATCACGTCGACCCCCTTCTCGGTACTCGGTATTTTTATACCACGCCCTCGGAGGCGCTATCCTGCTGGCATGGTTCGCCCTCCGCTCACCCCCGAACAGATCGCCGCGGGCCAGCGCCTCGGCGCCGCGCTCCGGGCCGCCCGGGGCGACCGCAACCCCGTCGAGGTGGCGCTGGCGGCGGGCATCTCGCCCGAGACCCTCCGCAAGATCGAGGCCGGCCGGCTCCCCGCGCCCGCCTTCGGCACCGTCGTGTGCCTCAGCCAGGCGCTGGGCATCCCGCTCTCCGACCTGGCAGACGTGTGGCTGGCCGACATGCCGGTCCGCGCCGCCTCCTGATGGACCGGCTCTTCGGCCTGTTCGCGATCGGCATGGGCGTCTTCGCCGTTGTCGCGCGCGAACGCTTCGTCCGGGGCTCCCTGGACACCAGCCGGAACGTGTTCGGCCGCGATGTCCGGCCGGGCACGCGGGAACACGCGTTCATGACCCGCTTCACCCGCGTCTGGGTCACCCTCTGCGGCACCGTGCTGGTCATGCTCGGCACCCTCGGCCTGCTCGGCGTCATCTGGCAGGACTGACCGGCCCCGACCGGAGGGCAGCGGGGTGCCGCCGCAGTGGCGCTGCCCGTGTGGGTGGCGCCGGGCGTGTGGGTGGCGCCGGCCCGCGTTGGTTCGCCGGGCCGTGCGGGGTGCCGTGGGGTGCGGCCGGGCTGTGCGGGGTGCCGCCGGGCGGCCGGGTCAATCCTGGTCGGCGTCGCGGGCGGAGCCCATGGCGTACCACGTGGCGCGCATCGCGGCCTCGTGGGCGTCGATCTGGGCTTCGACGGCGGGCACGATGTCTTCCAGGGGGCCGTGGCCGCGGAAGTGGTGCACTGCCGCGTACGCCATCTCCTGCACGTCCTCGGGGTTGAGCGGCAGGCCGAAGCGGTGCACGAACGGCATGAGCGCCGTCGCCGCCCGGACCATGGGATCTTCTGCTTCGATCACGGGATGCTCCCTCGGGCGGTGGTGCGCGGGCGGCGGTGTGTGGAACACGGTGCGCGGGCGGTGTGCGGATGCGGTGCACGGGCGGTGCATGGTGCGCGTGCGGTCGGGCGGAGCGCGGGCGGCGGGCGGTGCGTGATGTGCGTGCGGTGCGGATGGAGCGTCGGCGGTGCGGGCGGTGCGCCGGTGGTGCGGGCGGTGCGTGGTGCGCGGCGGTGCGGGCGGTGCGTGTGCGCGGCGGTGTGGGC
>CAKUMG010001332.1 GCA_934667465.1 uncultured Actinoplanes sp.
GTCCGGACTGGGGGACGTCCGTAACGCCGAGCGTAGAGCAAATTATCGACTTTCCTCTATATCGAACGGGCCATACCGCATCGCTGTAACGACCAGGGAAAAGGCGGTTAACCGGCCGGTAGATTCGTTCCGTGACCCGGTGGCCCTGGTGTGACGGACCTCGGCGCAATACCCTGCGGTAACACTGCTGTTACACACCCCCACGACGCAAGGCGGCGCCGATGGCTTTCGAAGTTCCCTACCGCTCGATTCCGGACATGCTGCTGCGCCGGGTGGCGGCGACGCCGGACAAAAAGGCCTTCGGTGGCCCCAACGCCGACGACACCGGCATCAACTGGCTGACCTGGGCGCAGGTGGGGGACCGCACCACGGCCATCGCGGCGGGCCTGGTCGACCTCGGCGTCGGCATCGAGGACCGGGTCTCCATCATCAGCAACACGCGGCTCGAGTGGGTGCTGACCGACCTCGGCATCAACCTCGCCGGCGCGGCGACCACCACGGTCTACCCAACGACCGAGCCCGAGGACGCGGCCTACATCGTGGCCGACTCGGGGTCCAAGGTCGTCGTCGCCGAGGACCCGCAGCAGGCGCTCAAGCTCGCCGGCACCGACAACGCGGTCTCCCACGTGGTGCTGATCTCGGGCCTGCCCGACGCCTCCGCGCAGCCGCCGCAGCTGACCCTCGCCGAGCTGGAGCAGCGCGGCCGCGCCCGGCTCGCCGAAACCCCCGGCCTGATCGAGACGATCAAGGAGCGGCTCGGCCCGGACAACCTGGCCACGCTGATCTACACCTCGGGCACCACCGGCCGGCCCAAGGGCGTCCAGCTCACCCACGCCTGCTGGACCTGGGAGGGTGTCGCGCAGGGCGGGTTCGGCCTGTTCGAGCCCGACGACCTGCAGTTCCTCTGGCTGCCCCTGGCGCACGCGTTCGGCAAGTGCCTCACCAGCGGCGTGATCCACGTCGGCGTGACCACCTACGTCGACGGCCGGGTGGACAAGCTCGTCGAGCTGCTGCCGATGGTCCAGCCGACGCTGATGTGCGCCGCGCCGCGCATCTTCGAGAAGGTCTACAACAAGACCGTCACCACGGCCAAGGGCGGCGGCGGCATCAAGGCGAAGCTGTTCGGCTGGGCGGTGAAGACCGGCAAGCGCAAGGTCGCGCTGGACCAGGCCGGCCGGCCGGTGCCCGCGCCGCTCAAGGCGCAGTACGCGCTCGCGGAGAAGCTGGTCTTCAGCAAGCTGCAGAAGCGCCTCGGCGGCAACCTGCGCCTGCTCGTCTCCGGCGCGGCGCCGCTGAGCCGCGACATCAGCGAGTTCTTTGCCGCGGCCAACCTGCCCATCATGGAGGGCTACGGCCTCACCGAGACCAGCGCCGCGATCTTCGTCAACCGCTTCGGCCGCCTCAAGATCGGCACGGTCGGCGAGCCGCTCGGCGACCTCGAGTGCCGGATCGACACCGACGGCGAGGTGCTGGTCCGCGGCACCCCGGTCATGCGCGGCTACCACAACCTGCCGAAGGAGACGGAGGAGGCGTTCACCGAGGACGGCTTCCTGCGCACCGGCGACATCGGCGAGCTCGACGCGAACGGCTACCTGCGGATCACCGACCGCAAGAAGGACCTGGTCAAGACGTCCGGCGGCAAGTACATCGCGCCGTCGGCCATCGAGGGCGCGTTCAAGGCCGTCTGCCCGTACACGTCGCAGGTCGTCATCGTCGGCCAGTCCCGCAACTTCGTCACCATGCTGATCAGCCTCGACGAGGACGCCATCGTGGCGTGGGCGGCGGGCGGCCCGCTCGCCGGCAAGCCCTACGCAGAGATCGTCGCCTCCACCGAGGCGGAGCAGCTGGTCGCGGGCTATGTCGAGCAGCTCAACGCGAAGCTCAACCGCTGGGAGACGGTCAAGAAGTTCGCGATCCTCCCGCGCGACCTGAGCATCGAGCACGGCGAGATCACGCCCTCCATGAAGATCAAGCGGCGTGGGGTCGAGACCAACTTCGCCAAGCAGATCGACCAGATGTACGAGGGCTCGCTCGTCCAGATGTGAGTCCGGGTTCCGGGACGGCGTCGTCGCTTCCGCGGCGGCGCCGTTCCCTGTGCGCTC
>CAKUMG010001333.1 GCA_934667465.1 uncultured Actinoplanes sp.
GACCAGGGGGAAGGGCCTGAAGGTCAAGCGCGTCTTCACCACCGCCGGGGTGCACCCGTACGACGAGGTGACCTGGGAGCGTCGTGACGTCGTCATGACCAACTGGCGGGACGGCTCGATCAACTTCGAGCAGCGCGGCGTGGAGTTCCCCGCCGAGTGGAGCATCAACGCCACCAACATCGTCACGACGAAGTACTTCCGCGGCGCGGTCGGCACCCCGCAGCGCGAGACCAGCCTGCGTCAGCTGATCGACCGCGTGGTGCTCACCTACGGTGCGGCCGGTCGCGAGCACGGCTACTTCGCCACCGAGGGCGACGCCGAGGTCTTCGAGCACGAGCTGACCTGGATGCTCATGCACCAGTACTTCAGCTTCAACAGCCCCGTGTGGTTCAACGTCGGCACGAGCGCCCCGCAGCAGGTCAGCGCCTGCTTCATCCTCGCCGTCGACGACGAGATGGACTCGATCCTCAACTGGTACCGCGAGGAGGGGCTGATCTTCAAGGGCGGCTCCGGCGCCGGCCTGAACCTCTCCCGCATCCGCTCCTCCAAGGAGCTGCTCTCCTCCGGTGGCACCGCCTCGGGCCCGGTCAGCTTCATGCGCGGCGCCGACGCCTCCGCCGGGACCATCAAGTCCGGCGGCGCCACCCGCCGCGCGGCCAAGATGGTCGTCCTCGACATCGACCACCCCGACATCGAGGAGTTCATCGAGACCAAGGCGCGCGAGGAGGACAAGATCCGCGCGCTGCGCGACGCCGGGTACGACATGGACCTCGGCGGCAAGGACATCACCAGCGTCCAGTACCAGAACGCCAACAACTCCGTCCGCGTCTCCGACGAGTTCATGCGCGCGGTGGAGGACGGCACCGAGTTCGGCCTGCGCGCCCGCATGGACGGCTCGGTGATCGAGACCGTCGACGCCAAGGACCTGTTCCGCAAGGTCACCCAGGCCGCCTGGGAGTGCGCCGACCCGGGCATCCAGTACGACGACACGATCAACGACTGGCACACCAACCCCGAGACGGGCCGGATCAACGCGTCCAACCCCTGCTCGGAGTACATGAGCCTGGACAACAGCTCGTGCAACCTGGCGTCGCTGAACCTCATGAAGTTCCTCAAGGACGACGGCACGTTCGACTCGAAGAACTTCGTCAAGGCCGTCGAGCTGATCATCACCGCGATGGACATCTCGATCTGCTTCGCCGACTTCCCGACCGAGCCGATCGGCGAGACGACGCGCGCCTTCCGCCAGCTCGGCATCGGCTACGCCAACCTCGGCGCGCTGCTGATGGCCTCCGGCCTGCCCTACGACTCGGACGGTGGCCGTACCGTCGCCGCGTCGATCACCTCGCTGATGACCGGCACCGCGTACCGCCGCTCGGCCGAGCTGGCCGGCATCGTCGGCGCCTACGACGGCTACGCCCGCAACGCGAAGGCGCACCAGCGCGTCATGCGCAAGCACGCCGCGGCGAACGACGACATAAGGGCGTTCAGCACGGTCTCCGACGCGATCCGCGAGGCGGCCGGCGAGCAGTGGGCGCTGGGCAACAAGATCGGTGAGAAGAACGGCTGGCGCAACGCGCAGGCGTCCGTGCTCGCGCCGACCGGCACCATCGGCCTGATGATGGACTGCGACACCACCGGCATCGAGCCGGACCTGGCGCTCGTCAAGTTCAAGAAGCTGGTCGGCGGCGGCTCGATGCAGATCGTCAACCAGACGGTCCCGCGGGCGCTGCGCAGCCTGGGCTACCAGGAGGAGCAGGTCGAGGCGATCGTCGAGTACATCGCCGAGCACGGCCACGTCGTGGACGCGCCGTCGCTGCGCCCCGAGCACTACGAGGTCTTCGACTGCGCCATGGGCGAGCGGGCCATCTCCCCGATGGGCCACGTCCGGATGATGGCCGCGGTGCAGCCGTTCATCTCCGGCGCGATCAGCAAGACGGTCAACATGCCGGAGACGGCGACCGTCGAGGACGTCGAGAAGATCTACTTCGAGGGCTGGAAGATGGGCCTCAAGGCGCTGGCCATCTACCGCGACAACTGCAAGGTCGGCCAGCCGCTGTCCGGTGGCAAGGGCAAGAACGACGGCTCCAAGGACGAGGT
>CAKUMG010001334.1 GCA_934667465.1 uncultured Actinoplanes sp.
CAACGGGGTGAGGCCGCGGGCGGCGAGGGCGTCGATGAGCGCGTCGTAGTGGCCGGCGGCAGTGCCCGGGGCACGCGTGTTCCAGGCGCGCCCTGGTACGGCGGCGCGGGAAGAGGCTAGCCTCCTAGGATGCTTTAGGGATAGCGACGTGGCGGCTGACGCACGGCTCGACGAGCGGCCGGCACAGAGCCGGGAACGCGCCGGATCATGGCTGGCGCTGGCGCTGCGACTGGAGCTGGGGCTGGAACTGGGACTGGGCGGGGGCTGCGACTGGAGCTGGGACTGGGGCTGGCTCGGGGATCGGCGCTGGGGGCAGTGCTCGGGACCAGTGCTGGGGGCGGCGCTCTGCGCCAGATATTTCGGCATATTGCGCCGAGCGATTCCGCGACGAAGCCGGGGCGCTTGCCAGCCCGCGCCAACGCTCATCAGCCGATTTACGCGCTCCAAGCCCGCGCCAAAGCTCGCCAGCCGATTCACCGGGCGTGACCGTAGGCGCCCCACGGACGGCACCGGCCGCCGTATTCGCGGCTTTTGTCCGCCAGCCGGTAGGTGGCGGCCCGGGAGTCGGCGGCATGATCATGACGATATGTACGGAAGAGGCGTTATCCGCGACTCGGAGTCAATCGGTCGTTGCAATGCCCTTTGATCAGGGGTTTTGCTGGTGAAGTCGGGTGCTGCTCATGTGGTGCGGGTGCGGTTTTGGGAGGGGATTCGGGCGGGTTTGTCTACCGAGGCGGCGTCGGCGGTGGCGGGGGTGGCCCCGTCGGCGGGGCGACGGTGGTTTAGGGATGCTGGCGGGGTGGTCAACAACGGGGCGCGGGCGGGGTCGGGGCGGTATCTGTCGTTCGAGGAGCGTGAGGAGATCATGCTGCGCCATGACCGGGGGGAGTCGTACCGGTCGATCGCGGCAGTGCTGGGCCGGGCGCCGTCGACGATCGGGCGGGAGATCACCCGGAACTCGACCGTCCGGCGCGGTTATCGGGCCGGGCGGGCCGAACAGAAAGCACTCGAGCGAGGCCGCCGGCCGAAACCCGCGACGCTCGCCGCGTGCCCGCGGCTGGCGCGGGTGGTGACCCGGAAACTGAAGCTGAAGTGGTCACCGCGACAGATCGCGTTGTGGCTGCCTCGCCGGTTCCCCGACGATGAGTCGATGAGGGTGTCCCACGAGACGATCTACCAAGCGTTGTTCGTCCAGTCTCGCGGCGGGCTGCGCGCGGAACTGACCGCCTGCCTGCGGACCGGACGTGCCGTGCGCAAGCCGCGGTGCAGGGCACGGCAGCAGGAGAAACGGGGCCGGATCGCCGGCATGGTCAACATCAGCGACCGGCCCGCCGAGGCAGACGACCGGGCCGTGCCGGGTCACTGGGAAGGCGACTTGATCATCGGCAAGGACAACGGCTCCGCGATCGGGACCCTCGTCGAACGCTCCACCCGCTACTGCATGCTCGTCCACCTGCCCCACGGCCGCGACGCCGAGGCCGTCCGGGACGCCCTGATCACCACCGTCGCGACCCTGCCCGCCCACCTGATCACGTCACTGACCTGGGACCAAGGGGTCGAGATGTCCCGCCACGCCGAATTCACCATCGCCACCGGCATCGACGTCTACTTCTGCGACCCGCACTCACCCTGGCAACGCGGCAGCAACGAGAACACCAACGGCCTGCTCCGCCAGTACTTCCCCAAAGGCACCGACCTGTCCGTACACACCCGGCAACACCTCGACGACGTCGCCGCCGAACTCAACAACCGCCCCCGCGAAACCCTCGACATGCGCACCCCCGCCGAAGCCCTCAACCAGCTACTATCAGCACCTCTAGCTGCATAAACGTCGCATTGCGACGACCGGTTGAATCCACCGCAGTCATAACGCCTCTCCCGTACATACCGTCATGATCACCTCGTCGGTCACCCCGACCGCGGCCAGCCGGTCAACAGACAAAATCCGCGAATGCGACGGCCGGTGCTGCCCGCAGGGCGCTTAGCGGTCACGCCGAGCGAACGGCCGTGACGGTTGGCCATGACGGTCGGCCATGACAGGTCGGCCATGACGGGTCGGCCGAGCGAGAGGGCCGGTGAGCCGCGGTGAGGGCCGGAAC
>CAKUMG010001335.1 GCA_934667465.1 uncultured Actinoplanes sp.
CGGGCACGAGATCGTCGACGTCGCGGTGCCGCTGCCCCGCGAGGCCGTGCCGACCTTCGAGGTCTGCTGGGCCGTGCTGACGGCGCTCTCGGTCGTCCCGCCGGAGCGCGAGCACCTGATCCGCCCGCTCACCCGTTGGCTGACCGCACGCGGCCGCTCGGTTAGCGCCCCGGAGTTCGGCCTCGCGATCGGCGAGCTGCGCCGGTTCGCGGCCGGGGCGCTGACCGACGGTGACCCGGTGACCGGGTACGCCTTCGCTCGCACCGGCTATCACCGCGGCCTCGACGCCCTGCGCCGCAACGGCTGGAAGGGCCACGGGCCGGTGCCGTGGGCGCACGAGCCGAACCGGGGCTTCCTGCGCGCGCTGCACGCCCTGTCGCTGGCCGCCGCGGAGATCGGCGAGGCGGACGAGGCGGCGCGGTGTGCCGAGTTCCTGCGCGACAGCGACCCTGCCGCGGCGGACGCGCTCACCTGATCTTCTTCATACTCGAGGGCCGGCCCGCAGCAGCGGACCGGCCCTCGGTCGTTGTCCGGCGTTCTACAGCCCTTCGGCCACCGCGGCGGCGATCTTGAGCCAGGAGTCGCGGGTGCCGTTGGAGAGGTGCCCGTAGCGGAGCGGCTCACCGGAGTCGATCAGCTTCTCGTACGGCGCGAGGAGCACGGCCCGGGTCCGGGCGGCGAAGTGCCGCTGGATCGCGGGCAGGTCGATGTCCTTGCGGGTCGGCGGCATCGTCACGACGCTGATCGCCTGCCGCACGAGCCGCTGCCGGCCGCTCTGCTCCAGGTGGTCGAGCATACGCGCCGCGGTCTCCGCCGAGTCGTTACGGGCGGACATCGTGATCACGAGCTGGTCCGTGGCGTCCATGGCGGCCTGCCAGTTCTGGGCGCGCACGTTGTTGCCGGTGTCCACGAAGATCAACGTGTAGAACCGGCTCACGATCTCGCGGATCTCCGCGAACGCCCCGGCCGTCAGCATCTCGCCCGCCGTCGCGGACTCGTCCGAGGCCAGCACGTCGAACATGCCCTCGCCCTGCGCCCGCACATACTGCGACAGGTCACCGACCCGCCCGTGCGACCCCCGGAACAGGTGCAGGTCGCGCATCATGTCGCGCACGGTCCGGGCGTGGAAGTCCTGCTGCGCCCGCATGCCGAGCGTGCCCTGGGTCTCGTTGTTGTCCCAGGCCAGCACGTAGCCGCCCCGCTTCTGCCCGAACGTCATCGCCAGCAGCAGCACGGCGACGGTCTTGCCGGCACCGCCCTTCGGGTTGACCACGGTCACCTGCCGCAGCCCGCCGAAGTTGCGCCGGACCATCTCGACGTCGCGCTTGTACTCCTGCTCCCGCTTGCCGGGCGCCATCCGCACGAGGCCACCGGTCGCGGTCCGGATCAGGGCGCGGGGGCCCATGGTCGCGCTCGGCTCGGCGGGCTTCGCCAGGCGCCGGCGCGCGAACTCCTCGGCGGTCGGCGTCCCGTCGGACACCCAGGGCAGCTCCTGGTACGGGTCGGCGACCGGCGGGTTCTGCCCCGCCGCCGCTGCTGCCGCGGCCGCCGCGCGCGGGTCCACGGTCGGGGGGTAGGGGCCGGGCATGGGCTGACCGTGCGGCCACTGCTGCTGGGCGTGCGGCGGCAGGGGCACCGGGGCGCCGGGGTGGTTGGGGTCGTAGGGGCGGTTCGGATCCTGGAGGTACGGCTGCCCTTGGCCCGGTGTGAACTGCCCCGGGCCGGGTGTGGGCTGGCCCGGTGTGGGCTGGCCGGGGCCGGGCGTGGGCTGGCCCGGCGTGGGCTGGCCCGGTGTGGGCTGGTGGCCGGGGCCCGGCTGCGCGGGGCCGCCGGTCTGGGGCTGCGGGGTGGGCGGCACCGGGATGTGCTGGCCGCCGTTCCCGTACGGGTTGGGCGGCACCATGCCGGGCGGCACCGTCCCGGGAGGCGTTCCAGGCGGTACGGACCCGGGCGGCACCGTTCCCGGAGGCGCGGTGCTGGGCTTCGCACCGGGTGGCGTGAGGCCGGGCGGTGTCGTGCCGGGCGGGGTTGCGCCGGTCGACGGCGTGCCGGGCGGCGTAGGGCCGGGCCGGTTCGCGCCAGGCGGGACCGGAC
>CAKUMG010001336.1 GCA_934667465.1 uncultured Actinoplanes sp.
CTGTCCACGGACGGGTTGGTCCCGATCGGCGTCCGCTTCCGGCACCACGCCTCCGCGCTGTCCGCGCTGCTGAACGCGGTTCCGCCGCGCCGGCGCGGCGAGCTCTACGACCGGATCATGGCGGACGTGGACGCGTCCGTGTTCCTGCCGGCACCGGGCGTGATGGAGGTGCTGCCGGCGGCGGTCCGGATCCGGGAGGCGACCCGGGTGCTCGGCCTGCCCCGGATCTGCGAGCAGGAGGCGACGGTCCGGACCTGGAGCGGCTACCTGGCCTGGCCGGACGCGCAGGCGGCGCTGGAGAGCGCGGTGCGCTCCGGCGACGCGGACGAGCGGTCGGCCGGGTACGCGCTGCTGATCGGTGCGGCCCGCCGCTCCCGCGACCCGCACGCGGTCGCCGAGGTGATCACCCGGCTGGGCCGGCTGCGCAACGAGCAGGACCCGGTCCGGGTGTCCGCGCTCACCGCGCTGGCCACGGTCGCGCCGCTGCTCACCACGGACTCCGCGGCCGGGCTGACCCGGCTGACCACGGACGCGGCCGAGGCCCGGGACATGTCACCGGCGACCCGGGCCGCGCTGAGCAGCCTCGCCGCGGACGTGCTGCGGCACCACGTGGGCTCTCCGGAGCTGAGCGAGTGGGCGCTGTTCACGATCGGCGTGGTCAGCAGCGGCTCGGCCGCACCCGTGCTGCGCCGGTTCGACTCCGTTCTCCGCCGCGGTCAGGAGCAGATGGTCTTCGCCCGGCTGCGCCGGTGGATCGAGGACGGAATCGCGCGCGGGTACTACGGGCCGCTGTTCGCGCTCACGCACGCGCTCGGCCGGCGTGCCCACAACATCCCCGAGCTGCAAGAACTTCTCCACGTCGCAACCGGCCCGCGTACCCTGCCACCGATCGCGCGGACCGCGATCGACCTGTGGCTGGCCGACCCCCGGCACCGGTCCGAGCGGGTCGGGGAGCTGCTGCGCCAGGACACGTCCACCGCCACGCTGCACGAGGTCTGGACCACGATCTGCACAGTCAGGACAGACCTGCTCGACCGGGTGCTGGCCCGCCCGGTCAAGGGGCGGTTCGTGCAGAAGGGCGTCCGCTGGGTGCCGGCCTGGGCGATGCGCCCGGAGCGCTGGCTGCCCCGCCAGCAGGACCGGTTCGTGGAGCTGCAGGCGCTGATCGCGGCCGACCCCGGCCAGGGCGTGCCGCGGCGGGCGCAGGCGGTCCGGGTCGCCGCCGGGATCTCCGGCGCGGGGCGTGAGCTGGTGCTGCGCTACCTCGATGATCCGGAGGTGGCGCTCGCGGAGGCCGCCCTGGGCGCGCTCGCCTGGACGGACCGGCCGGACCTCGCGCTGCCGGTGCTGCTGCGGTACACGGACGGGGACCGGGCCCGCGTCGCGCTCTACGCCGCCGGTCGAGCGGCCCGGCACGTACCCCCGAAGGCTCTGGCCGAAGTCGTTGCTCCGGTGTTGTCCGGACCGGCGAAGGTGACCAGCCGCAAGGAGGCCGCGCGGCTGCTGGCCCGGTTCGGCCCGCCGTCGGTGATGTCGGTGCTGCTGGATGCCTACGCGCTGCCGGACCAGCACCGGGACGTGCGCGCCGCGATCGTCTCCGCCGCCCGGCAGCGACTCGGGGACGACCCGAGCTGGGACGTGCTGCGCACCGCGGTCGCCGGCAGCCGGGAGGAGCGGCGCGCGGTCCTCGGCGCCCACCCGTACGTGATCGCGGAACGGCACCGCCGACGCTACGCCGAGTTCATCGTGGATGCGGCCCGCGCGGACGACCCGGAGACCCGGCGCGCCGCGTTCGGGCAGCTCGGACGATGGGCGGGCTGGCTGACCGGTGTCGACGATCTGATCGTGGACCGGCTCACCGACGTGCGCGAGTCGCTCGGGCACATGGAGATCGCGAACCTGCTGCGGGCCGGCGGCGACCCGGTCCTCGGCAGGGCACTGACCACGCTGGCCGGCCGCGACGAGCAGCCCGGCGACGGCGACCGGCCGGACCGGCGGCGCATCGAGGCGCTGGCCCGCGGCGCCTCCGTCCGAGCGCGCTCCCTGCCGCCGAGCGCGGACCGGGCCGCGCTGATCGCACCGGCCCGGTGGC
>CAKUMG010001337.1 GCA_934667465.1 uncultured Actinoplanes sp.
CGCTGATGGGCGGCGACTGGCCGTATGCCGACGGCACCGACCCCTCCGTGCGCCGCGAGTGCAGCGGCCTGGTCGCGGCCCACCTGCAATGGCACATGGAACGCAACCTGCGTGCCCTACCACTGGTCGATCGACGGGAGTCCCCTCAGTGACACGTCCGCCCACCCCGCACATCTCCGGCGCCCGGCCGCCCGCCCTGCCCAAGGACGCGATCCCCAAGCACGTGGCGATCGTGATGGACGGCAACGGACGCTGGGCCAAGGAGCGCGGCCTGTCCCGCACCAAGGGGCACGAGCAGGGCGAGCACTCGCTGTTCGACACCATCGAGGGCGCGATCGAGCTGGGCATCCCCTACCTGTCGGCCTACGCGTTCTCCACCGAGAACTGGAAGCGCTCGCCGGAGGAGGTCCGCTTCCTGATGGGCTTCAACCGCGACGTGATCCGCCGCCGCCGCGACCAGCTCGTCGACCTGGGCGTCCGGGTGGTCTGGTCGGGCCGGGCGGGCCGGCTGTGGAAGAGCGTGATCAGCGAGCTGCAGACCGCCGAGGAGATGTCGCGCGGCAACAAGAAGCTGACCCTGCAGTTCTGCGTCAACTACGGCGGCCAGGCCGAGATCGCCGACGCCGCGGCCGCCATCGCCCGCGATGTCGCCGCGGGCAAGCTCAAGCCCGACAAGGTCAACGAGAAGACGATCCAGCGCTACCTCTACCACCCCGAGGTGCCGGAGGTCGACATGTTCCTGCGGCCGTCGGGTGAGCAGCGCACGTCGAACTTCCTGCTCTGGCAGTCCGCTTACGCCGAGATGGTCTACCTCGACACGTTGTGGCCCGACTTCGACCGCCGCCACCTCTGGTATGCCTGCGAGCTGTACGCGCAGCGGGACCGGCGCTTCGGAGGAGCGCTGCCCAACCCGGTCGCGCCTAAGTGACCCCCGGCCGCCTCGCGCTGACCCCCGGCCGCCTCACCGTGACCGTCGGCCGCCTCGCCGTGACCGACCGCCGGTCCGGGGCGCGTTGTGGGGGTGGCGGCTGGTGCCGGGGTGCGGGCGTGAGTGGGGCCGGGAGCCGGTGGCTCTATCTCGCGCGGCACGGGGAGGCGCCCGAGGGCGGTGTGCTGACCGCGACGGGGCGGCGGCAGGCCGAGTTGCTCGCGGAGCGGCTGGCGGAGGTGCCGCTTCGGTCGGTCACGCACAGCCCCGAGCAGCGTGCCGCGGAGACGGCGGGGATCGTCGTGGGGGCGAGGACGCGCGCGGCGGCCGGCAACCTCACGTCGCCGGTGTCAGGGAGCCGTGCGTCGCAAGCGGCCGGTGGTGATGCGTCGCAAGCGGCCGGCGGTGATGCGGCGAGGGGCGCGGCCGAAGGTGACCTGGAAGTGCGCGAGTGGGACGCGGTCGGTGACTATGTGCCGCATGTTCCGGAGGAGCCGCCGGTGGCGTATGCCGGGTTCTTCGACGGGCTGAGCGGTGACGAGCGCCGTGCCGGGGAGGAGTGGGCGGAGCTGGCGCTGGCCCGCTTCGCGAAGCCGCCGACGGGCGGGCCGGGCGGTGACGTGCACGAGCTCGTCGTCACGCACGCGTGGCAGGTGGCGTGGTTCCTGCGTGCGGCCCTGGGCGCGCCGGCCGACAGGTGGCTCGGGGTGCCGGTCGCGAACTGCGGGCTGACCGTGTTGCGCTACACGCCGGGGCGACCGGCCGCGGTCGTGGTGGTCAACGACCTGGCGCACCTGCCGGCGGAGCTGCGCTGGACGGGCTTCCCGCCGGAGTTCGTTCCCCGCTGACCGGCTCCGCCCGATGCCGGGTCCCGGCCCGGCGCTCGCATCGCGCGGTCCACCGCCCGCATCGCGCGGTCCACCGCTCGCATCGCGCGGTCCACCGCTCGCATCGCGCGGTCCACCGCCCACACCCCACGGTTGCCGACCGCCGTCCACACCGCTCGGGCGCGAGGAACAGGGCCGGGCGTCGCGGTGCTCGCCAGGGGTCCGGTCAGCGTTCACGGCAGCGGCCGGCGAAGCGCGGCGACGCCGGTGGACCGGGGGCGGCCCAGGCGGCGTGCGCGGCCGCTGACGTCGCGGGGAGGGGCGGGGCGGGGG
>CAKUMG010001338.1 GCA_934667465.1 uncultured Actinoplanes sp.
CTCAACAGCGCGCTCGTCTCCGGCCTCACGGTCGTCGGCAACGTCGTCTCGTGCCTGCTCGCCGCGTACGCGCTGGGGCGCCTGCGCTTCCGCCTGCGCGGCCTCTGGTTCGCCGTCATGATCGGCACGTTGCTGCTGCCGGGCCACGTCCTGATCATCCCGCAGTACATCCTCTTCCGCACCCTCGGCTGGGTCGGTGGCGACTGGCCCTACCTGCCCCTGCTCGTCCCGCAGTTCCTCGCCACGGAGGCGTTCTTCGTCTTCCTGATGGTCCAGTTCATGCGCGGCATCCCGCGCGAGCTCGACGAGGCCGCCACCATCGACGGCGCGTCGCCGTACCGCATCTTCCAGCACGTCATCCTGCCGCTCAGCCGGCCGGCGCTGGTCACCACGGCGATCTTCTCGTTCATCTGGACCTGGAACGACTTCTTCCGCCAGCTGGTCTACCTGTCGGAGCTGTCCGACTACACGGCGCCGGTCGCGCTGACGCTCTTCATCGACTCGACCAGCGAGAGCGCGGTGGGGCCGATGTTCGCGATGTCACTGCTGTCGCTCGTGCCGGTGTTCCTGTTCTTCGTCGCCTTCCAGCGCCTGCTCGTCGAGGGCATCAACACCAGCGGGTTGAAGGGATGAGCCTTTCTCTGCCTTCGCCCTCGCTTCCGGGGGCGTCTTCGTCGCCGGTCTCGCTTCGCGGGCCGTCTTGGCCCGAAGAGCCTGCTCCCGTATGCCGGGACTGGCGCGACACGCTCCGCCTGGCGACCGACCTCGCGGTGCTCGGCTTCGCCGTGGCCGCCGCGGCGTTGCCCCTGGTGACCGCGGGCGCGGCCGTCCTCACCGGCAGCGCCGCGATCCGCCACCACCTCGACCACGACAAGTGGCCACCGGTGCCGGCGCTCGCCCGCACCTTCCGCCGCGCCCTGCTGCCCGGCCTGGCCGGCTCGGTCGCGCTGTCCCTGCTGGCGGCCCTGATCGCGATCGACATCACGGCCGTACGCGCGGGCGCCGCCCCCGGCGGCGTCCCCGTCGCCGCGGCCCTGCTCACGGTGGCTGTCGGTGCGGCAGGGTTCGCGGGCCTGCTCGTGGCGACGTCGTCGCTCGCCACGGCCGTGGCACTGGCCCGCCGGCCGTCCCGGCTGGCCGCGGCGTCGGGGGTGGTGGTGCTGGCCGGGGTGCTCGCGGTGCTGGTGCACCCCGCCCTGACGCCGGTGCTGCTGGGCTACACCCTGTTCGCCCTGCACGTGGTGGCCCGCCGGAGCCGGACGGCCTGATCCGGCTGCGGCGCGTCCCGGTCAGGTGCGGCCGGAGCAGGGGGCGTCGTTGACGGTGCGGCCGCCGGCCGGGCCCAGTTCCTGCCGCGGTGGGGTCGTGGCCGGCGGCTGTCGTGGCGGTTCCGGGTCCTCGGCCTGTCCCGCACCGCCGGACTCGTCCTGGCCGGGCTGCTCCTGGGGCTCGTCGTCCCCGGCTTCGTCCTGCTCGCCGGCCGGGTCCGGTGTTGCGGGCGGCTGCGAGTCGGCGGGCGGCGGGGGACCGGGGTTGGTGACGGGGCGAGCGGGCCGTGGGGTAGGGCGGCACGGGCAGCGGGGCCGGGACCGCCCGCGGGTCCGGGTCGGTGACGGCGACGACCAGGACGGCGAGCGCGGTGGCGAGCGTGGCGGCGGCCGTCGCGGGCAGGGCCCAGGGCGGCAGATGACGGTCTGCGTTCCGGACACTTGCTGGCATCGGCGCACACTCCGGTCTTCTCGGTCGCCGGAGTGAGCTCAGTGAGCCGTCTCGATGCCCGCCGAGGTGCGCGGGCGGGCTATCGTCGGCGCGGACCACTACTGCTGCGGGAGGTGATGACGGTGTACCCGATCTAGCGACGGCCCCGGACCGGGGCGTCACGGAACCGGAAGGTGCCCGTCATGAGCAGAACCGACAAGACCCGGCCCTGGTGGGTGCAGCTCACCGATGCGCCGGGGCGCACCTGCCTGCCCGCCCACGATCACCGCTTCGGCCCGTGCGTCCTTCCGGCCGAGGCCACCCCCGAGCGCCCCCTGCCCCGCACGCGGCGCCTGCCCTGCCGCTGGGAAGGCACGCCCGCCTACTGGG
>CAKUMG010001339.1 GCA_934667465.1 uncultured Actinoplanes sp.
GGACGACGATGACTGGCGGGGCCCGCAGGCGGTCTCGGACACCGGCACGTGGCGG
Organism: uncultured Actinoplanes sp.; assembly: GCA_934667465.1. Taxonomy (GTDB): domain Bacteria; phylum Actinomycetota; class Actinomycetes; order Mycobacteriales; family Micromonosporaceae; genus Actinoplanes. The sequence goes on from CAKUMG010001339.1 coordinate 56, forward strand.
CGCGGCGCCCAGACGGAGGGCCCGCGTGCCCGCCGGGCGCGGTCCGCGACCGAGGACACCGGCACCCGGGCCGGCGGCTACGGCTTCACCCGGGCCGAGCCGGACGCACCACGCCCGCGCTACGCCGGGGAGACCGGCGAGGTCTCCCGCTACCCGCGCCGGACCGAGACGGACACCAGCAGCTGGCAGCGCACGCCGGACGGCGTGATGTGGACCGGCGCACCCGCGACCGACACCGCACCCGCGGCCGGCGTCTACCGCGCGTCCCGGCCGGTGCGCTCCTGGCAGGACGACACCTCCGCCGCGGAGCGCGACTGGGCGGCCGGCCAGGCGAACACCGGCACGTACCCGGACGGCCTGACCCGCCCGTCCTACCCGGACGCCACCCCCGAGGAGCGCACACCGCGCCGCGAGATGTCCGCGGCGATGCGCCGCCGGGTCGCGGTCGAGGAACTGGACGAGCTGGAGGACGCACCGCCGGGCGGCCCACTCGCCGCGATCGGCTTCACGGTCTTCTGGTACTCGGTGCCGGTCCTGCTCTTCACGATCTTCACGCTCACCCAGGGCGCGGCGGAGCGGGCACGGGCCGGCGCGACACTGCTCGGCGCCGCACCGCAGTTCGGCATCTCGCTGGCGGTGAGCATCGTCATCGCGTACCTGTTGCGCCTGGTCAGCGGCACCTGGAAAACCGCGAGCGTGGGCCTGGCCGCGGCCGTGATGGGCGGCGGCCTGGCCACCGTGCTGGTCTCCGCGATCAGCGGCCAACCGATCGGCTGAAACCCGAAGGCCACGATCCAGAGCCGGACCTTCCTACTCCCGGCCCGGTGCAGCCCACACGCTCCCGCGGGTAAACCGCGCCGAGGGCTCCGACTCCGCTGGCGCTCCGCTCCGCCCGCGGCTCGGAGCCGGTTCCCTGCCTGGCCGGGAAAGACCACGCGACATCCGCGTTCCCTTGCCTTTGCGCCGCGCCGCTGCGCGACATCGCCGCTTTCGGCGTCACGGCGCATTGTTGCCGAGCGGCGGTGAGAGGCCCGCCGCACGGCGAGTGGCTGCCGCGTCCCCCGTCCGCGTGACGGTCCCGGTGCGGCGGCGTTCGCGCAGCTGGTGGCGGGCCTAGCGTCGTGTGTGCGGCGATGCCGTGGATGCCGACCGTTTTGTGCAGAGGACCGTTCATGCTCACCTTCACCCTGTCCCGCGGGCTTGCCGTCGCTGTCGCCGTGGCGGCGGTGCTCACCGGAGCACAACCGGCGTCGGCCGCGCCGAAGACCACGCCGTCGACGCGCGCCCGCGGGTGCCCGGCGACGCTGTCGGACAGGTCGGTGCTGACCGAGATCTGCCCCTGCCGGTACTTCGTGGCCAGGTCGATCCGGCCGACGTCCGGGGTGAGCACGTCGAACCAGCGGCGCCACACCTTCGTGCGCTTGTCCACCGTGAAGTCGGTCTCGGCCGGGGTCACGCACGCCCAGGTCAGCTCGCAGTTGTCACCGATCACCACGCCGCGGTTCGCGGACACGTAGTCGATGCCGCCGTAGCCGGTCGAGCCGTGCACCCGGTTGCCGTCGCTCGGGCAGTTACGGTACGTCAGCTGGCCGACCCAGCCGGTGCCCTCGCCGTTCGTGGAGATCGCCACCCAGTTGTCCGGGCGGCCGCCGCGCAGCACCAGCACACCGTTCGGCATGAGCTTCAGATCCGGCTGTACGGCGGTGAACGCGCCGGTCGTGTCGTTGATCGGGTCGAAGCCGTACGGGAACGACACGCTCAGGTTCGCCAGCGCCGCCCACGTCGTACCGTTGTTGGTCGAGGTGGTCCAGACCGGTGTGCCGAGGCCGCGGACCTGGCCGTCGGACTGCGGGACGTGGTGGCGCATGACCGCGATCAGCTTGCCGTTCGGCTACTGCGCGATGCCGGTCTCGTTGTAACCGTTGCTGGCGTTGCCGTTCGCGATGATCGACCGCCGGGTGAACGTGCGCCCGCCGTCCGTGCTGGCCAGCAGCTGCACCCGGTCGCTGACACCGTCGCTGAACGTGCCGTAG
>CAKUMG010001340.1 GCA_934667465.1 uncultured Actinoplanes sp.
CCATGAAGTCGGGCTGCAGGGCCGCCGCGATGATCGCGCCGACCTCGCGGAAGTCGTCCTCGCCCAGGCCGCGGGTCGCCAGCGCGGGCGTGCCGACGCGCAGGCCCGACGAGACCGCCGGCGGGGTTGTCCTGCACGTTCCACACCCAGATGAGGTTGTCCAGGCCCTGGGCGGTGAAGTAGTCGCGCATCTGCTGGTACAGCTTGCGGGAGCCGTTCGCGCCGGGGCGGTTGCCCCACCAGTTCCAGGACTCGTTCATCTCGTGGAAGGGCCGCCACAGCACGGGGATGCCGGCGTCCTTGAGCTGCCGCAGGTAGGGCACGACGGCGGCCATCCGGTTGCGCCAGGTGGTGTTGAGCGCGGTGCCGCCGGTGACGATCTGCTGGAACTGGGCGTCGCTGATGCCGGTCTTCACCCCGCCCTCGAAGTTGCAGGTGGCGCCGACGGTGGGGGAGCAGGCGTGCCAGGTCAGCGTGACCAGGGAGCCGTTGGCCCATTCGGTCTTGGCCTGGTCGATCACGCGCTGCCGGTCGGCGATGTCGGTGGAGGTGAACATCATGTCGCCGCCCCACAGCCCGGGCCACTGGCCGGTGATGTCGTGGACCTGCTGGGTGTACTGGCCGGGCGAGGTGGCGGGTTCCTTGTTGTGCTGGCCGCTGACCGTGTGGTTGCCGGTGATCGACCGGAGGTAGTTGAGCACGGTGCTCTTCGGGGTCGCTGCGAACGCGTCGGCCGGGCCGGCGGTGGCGACCGCGGCGGCGGCCATCAGGGTCGCCGCCAGGGCTGCGGCGGGGAGACGGGGGACTCTCATGGGGGTCGGTCCTCCAAGGGGACAGGGGTTCCTTGCTCACCCTGTCTACGGTGTCGCGCCGCGAGCTGTCAACGGTTGCATAAGTAATCTAAGTAAAGCTTCATCGCCTCCTGGCAGCGCAAAAACAATGCGAGGCCTAAAGTAAATTAGTAATCTAATCTTGACAGCGCCGTCACGGCCGTCTCATGCTGGGCGCCTTCCACCGACCCCTCAGCGGACGGACCTCCCTCATGATCACCAGACGGCACGTCCTCGCCGCCACCACGCTCGCCCTGCTCGCCGGCTGCACCGGCGGCGCCGCCGACGACACCGGCGCGCCCGGCGACTTCTCCGGTGACATCACCGGATCGATCACCGTGCTGACCAACCGCACCGACCTGGTCGACACCACCCTGGCGGACCTGGCAACCGCGTTCACCGCCAAACACCCCGGCACGACCGTACGGTTCCAGGGCGTCACGAACTACGAAGGCGACGTCACCACCCAGCTCAGCGGCGGCGACTACGGCGACGTGCTGCTGATCCCCAACAGCGTCGCCCGCGACGACCTCGGGCAGTTCTTCGAGCCTTTGGGTACGGTCGACGAGCTCGCCAAGACGTACCGGTTCACCGACGAGAAGGCCCACGACGGCCAGGTCTACGGCCTGTCCCCGGGCGGCATCGCCAAGGGCTTCGTCGTCAACACCAAGGTGTGGGCCGCCGCCGGGATCACCGCGCCGCCGGCCACCCCGGAGGACTTCCTCGCCGGCCTGCGCGCGGTCAAGGCGACCGGAGCCATCCCGTACTACACCAACTACAAGGACGGCTGGCCGCTCAGCGAGTTCAACAACCAGCGCGGCATCCTCGACCAGGCCGACATCAACGACACGTTCCCCCGCGACCCCGCACCCTGGCAGCCCGGCAAGATCCAGCACCTCACCGACGGGCTGCTCTACGACATCGTCCACGAGGGGCTGAGCGAGGCGGACCCGCTCACCACCAACTGGGAGAACTCCAAGACCCTGCTGGCCACGGGCAAGACGGCGACGATGCTGCTCGGCTCGTGGGCGATCCCGCAGGTGCAGGCCGCGGCGACCGCGGCGGGCGCGAACCCCGCCGACATCGCGCTCTGGCCGTTCCCGTACCAGCGCGACGGCGCGTTCCACGCCCAGATCACCGGCGACTACTCCGCGGCGATCAGCCGGAATTCGGGCAACAAGCCCACCGCGAAGGCGTTCCTCGACTGGTTCATCGGCGAGTCCGGCTTCGCCGCAGGCCAGCAGGCCATCCCGACCC
>CAKUMG010001341.1 GCA_934667465.1 uncultured Actinoplanes sp.
CCCCCACGCCGGCGGCTGTCCAAGCAGGACCGCCGCACCCAGCTGCTGGAGACCGCCCGCGAGCTCATCCGGGACCTGGGCACCGACGAGTTCACGCTCGGGCGGCTCGCCGAGCGGGCCGGGGTCACCAAGCCCCTGGTCTACGACCACTTCGGCGACCGGGCCGGCGTCCTCGCCGAGCTGTACCGCGAGTTCGAGGCCCGGCAGCGGGCGACCCTCGCCGCCGCGCTCGACGACGCCGCGCCCGGGCTGCCGGCGGTGGCCGGGCTCGTCGCAGACGCGTACATCGACTGCTGCCTGGCCGAGGGCCGGGAGCTGGCCGACGTCGTCGCCGCGCTCGCGGGCTCGACCACCCTCAGCGAGCTGCGCCGGGAGGCCGAGGAGGCCTATCTCGCCAAGTGCCGGGAGGCGCTCAAGCCCTACGCCGGCCCGCTGGACGCGGCAGCCCTGCAGGCCGTCGTCGGGGCCGGGGACGCCCTCGCCCGGGGCGCGCTGTCCGGCCGGATCAGCGCCGCCCGCGCGCGGGCCGTCCTCGCCCACGTCATCACCGCCGTCGCCACCGCCACCACGACACGGGAGGAACCATGACGATCACGCACCAGCCCGAGCCGGGCACCGCCCTGTGGGTCTACGCGCACCCGCGCCGGGGATCCTTCAACGACCGCCTGTTCAAGGAGGGCACCGAGGCGTTGTCGGCGCACTACCGGGTGACCACCTCCGACCTGCACGCCCAGGGCTTCGACCCGGTCCTCGGCGACCGCGACCTGGGCGACCTGGCCGCCGAGCCCGGCAACGTCGCCGAACTGGCCGGCGAGGCGTGGTCCCGCGGTCAGGCACCCGCCGACGTGCTCGAGGAACAGGCGAAGCTGGCCGCCGCGGAGCTGCTCGTCCTGCAGTTCCCGCTGTGGTGGTACGGCCCGCCCGCGATCCTCAAGGGCTGGTTCGACCGGGTCCTCACCGCCGGCTACGCCTACGGCGACACGGACCCCGAGCTCGGCATCCCCCGCCGCTACGGCGACGGTGGCCTCTCCGGGCGCCGCGCGCTCGTCGTGGTGACCGCGGGCGAGGACGAGCGCTCGATCGGCCCGCGCGGCATCAGCGGCGACCTCGAGTCGCTGCTCTTCCCGATCACCCACGGCGTCCTCTGGTACGTGGGCATCGACCCCCTGGCCCTCCACGTCGTCCACGACGCCGACGCCCTCGACGCCGCCGGCGCCGCCCGCGAGACCGAACGCCTCCGCACCCGCCTGTCCACGGTGACCACCGAACAGCCCCGCCGCTTCCGGGCCCTCCGCGACGGCGACTACGCGGGCACGCGCGCCCTGCGCGAGGACCTGCTGCCCGGCCGCACCGACCTGGGCATCCACCTCGCCGCGGAGTGACCCCCTTGCGCGCCGGGCCCGCCTCTCGGCCCGGCGCGTCTCTCGGCCCGACCCGCCCCTGGGCCCGGCTCGCCTCTCCGCCCGGTGCGCGGGTCAGCTGCTCGCCGGCTCGTCGGGCACGACGACGAGGCTGACGACGCGGCGGGTCCGGCCGCCGTCGCGGGTGTTGCCGACCCGGGAGACGACCGCGTGCTCGATCTCGGCGACCATCGCGGCGAACTCCTCGTCGGTCAGCCACACCGCGGCCTGCCGGTAGACCACGCCGTCGCGATCCGGGTCGGCGCCGTCGTGGGTGAGGTAGCGGTCGAAGTCGCCCATCAGCGATGCCGCGAACGTGGTGAACGCCCGCCGGTGGTCGTCGCCGGTCATCGCCGCCCGGGCCGCGGGATCGATCCTGCCCTGCTCCCTGCTCACCCGGTAGCTGCGCTCCACGGTGCCGCGGACCCGCCGCTCGTCCACCACCTCCAGCACGCCCGCGGCGACCAGGACCGCGATGTGGCGGTACATCGTGGCAGGCGGGATGTCGGGCAGGCGCTCCCGCAGCCGGCCCGTGGTCATCGGGTCGGTGTCGAACAGCGCTTGCAGGATGCGCATCCGGACCGGATGCAGCAGGAGGTCCGCACTTGCCATGCCCCCATCTTCCCACATACGATAACGTTATCACTTCTGATAATCTTATCGAGACCGATAGCGACAGGGA
>CAKUMG010001342.1 GCA_934667465.1 uncultured Actinoplanes sp.
GCCTGGCGGCGCCAGAACGGCCCGTCCCACCCGGCGACGTGCGTGAGTCCCAAAAGGACACCTACGATGTCGCGATGACACGGCTGGCGGGCTCGTCCAAGCTCCTGCGCGCGATGAACGAGAGCGCCGCCCTGGCCCACCTGCTGCAACCCGGCGGGCTGACCCGCGCCGACCTGCGCCGGCTCACGGCACTGTCGACGCCGACGATCTCCGAGGTGCTGCGCCGCCTGACCGAGGCGGGACTGATCACCGTCGTGGGGCACAACAGCGGCCGGCCCGGCCCCAACGCCGAGATCTACGCCGCCGACCCGGACGCGGCCTACGCGGCGGCCGTGTCCCTGCGCGACATCGGAGCCAGCCGTGCCCCGTCGGTCACCGCGGCCCTCTGCGACCTGACCGGTGCCGTGCGGGCGCGGACGCGTACCCACATCGATTTTCTGACCACCGACCCCCGCACCGCCGTGGCCGACACCGTCACCGCCCTGCTCGCCGAGGCCGCAGTGCCCGCCGCGCGCCTGCAGCACGTCCAGCTCGGCGTGGCCGGCTCCTACGACGCGTACGCCGGGACGATCCGGCACGTCGACATCCCCGGCTTCGCCCGCCCTGGCCTCGTCCCCGAGATCGCCACCGCCCTGGGCACCCGGGTCGGCGTCGACAACGACGTCAACCTGGCCGCGGTCGCCGAACGCCGGCGCGGAGCGGGCCGCGACGCGGACGGCTTCGTCCTGCTCTGGCTCGGCGAGGACGGCCTGGGCCTGGCGATCGACCTCGACGGCACGGTGCTGCGCGGGTCCCGGGGCGGGGCGGGCGAGATCGGGTACATGCCGCTCTACGCGCCCGGCACGCCGCAGCGCAAGGTCGACCTGCAGGACCTGATCGGCGGACCCGCCGTGCTGGCGCTCGGCCGGGAACACGGGGTGCCGGGCAGCACACCGGTCGAGGTGGCCGCCGCGTCGGCGGGCTTCCCCGACTTCCTGGCCGAGCTGGCGGACCGGATCTCGGTGGGGCTGGCCGCCGTGATCGCCGTGCTCGACCCGGCGCTCGTGGTCCTCGCCGGGCCAGTCGCGCAGGCGGCGGGGGCGCCGCTGCTGGCCGCCGTCACCGCCGCGGTCCGGCGGAACGCGCCGCTCGAGAGCCGCATCGCCGCTTCCACACTGGACGACGACGCCGTGCTGCTCGGGGCGCTGGACGCGGGCCTGGCCGCCGTGCACGACGCGCTCATCGGCGCGATCCGGGACGGCCGCCCCTGAAGTCCCACCGGGGGCGCTCCGCTCAGTCCCAGCGGGTGGCCGCTCGGTCTCACCCCGGGGCGTCCGCTCGGGCCCGTTGGGCGTGCGCTCACTCCCGCTGGGCGTCTGTTCAGTCCCGCTGGTGTCCGCTCAGCAGCCCGGGGCGCTCCGTCCAGGCCCGCTGGGCTTGTCGGGCCGGCCGGCTCAGTCGCGCTGGGTCAGGATCAGCATCTCGGCCAGCGCGGCCAGGACCATCGCGGTGACCAGCGGCACCACCCCGCCGACCGCCGCGAAGACGACCAGCAGCAGCGGCGCGACCATGGCCAGCCCCGCAGCGGCGACCACCCGCGGCTGGCTGCGACGCAGGCGGCCGACGACGGCACCGAGCGGCTCCGGGCGTACCTGCCGGGCGGTCCACACCGCGACCGCGACACCCACCGCGACCCCAATCGCCGCCGCCCAGGTCCGCGCGACCCCCTCGCTGGCGAGCGTCATCACGGCGCTCAGCACCGCGGCGATCAGCACACCGTTGGCGGCGTAGAGCACCGCCTGCCGCAGCGCCGCGGCCGCCACCCCCGACGTGTCCAGCACCGGACCGGCCGGCCGGGTCACCTCGAACGCGGACCGCGGATCGGCCTCCGGCGCGGGCGGCGGCGCCAGCGTCGCCTCGTCGGCCAGCGACTCCAGCGCCCGGGCCCATCGTGCCCGTTCCAGCCGGACGATGCCCACATCGTGCTGGGCGTCCCCGACCCCGGGCTCCAGCTCCAGCGCCTCCGCATAGGCCCGCTGCGCCAGGTCGAACAGCCTCAGCCGCGCCGCCACCAGCGCCAGCACCAGGTGCGCCTCGGCAT
>CAKUMG010001343.1 GCA_934667465.1 uncultured Actinoplanes sp.
GCCACGCCGTATCGTGTGGCCGCATGACCCGCATCCTGCTGATCCCGGGCAGCACCCGCGAGGAATCCCTGCACACCGCCGCCCTGCGCACGGCCGCGCGCTACGCCCCCGCGGGCACCGACGCCATCCCGTACGGCGGCCTGCGCACGCTGCCGGCCTTCGTGCCCGCCGAGCCGAGCCCGCCCGCGTCCGTCGCCGAGCTGCGCGCGGAGGTCGCCGCGGCGGACGCGGTCCTGTTCAGCACCCCCGAGTATGCGGGCTCGCTGCCCGGCAGCCTCAAGAACCTGCTCGACTGGCTGGTCGACGCGGGCGACCTGACCGGCAAACCCGTCGCGTGGCTCTCCGTGGCGCCGCCCGGGCAGGACGACGGCGCCCGCGAGACCCTGGAGACGGTGCTCGGCCACGCCGGTGCCCGCCTGCTGCGCGCCGCCTGCATCCGGCTCCCGCTGACCCAGGCGGCCGTCGGGCTCGACGGGCTGATCGGCGACCCGCAGCTGCACCAGGCGCTGCAGGACATGGTGCACGCGCTGGTCCGGGTCATGGAGCTGGCCGAGGGCCGGTCCGCCCAGCCGGCGTGGACCGTGGTGTCCAGCGTGTACCCGACGATCGTGCCGAACCCCGGCCGCCGGCCCGCCTACGGCCCGCCCGCCCAGGGCCCCGACGTGCGCCGCCCGCATCACGCCCCGGCGCGCTTCCCCGGCGACAGCGGCCCGTGGGGATCGTGACCCAGCTCTCCCGCCGACTGGGTTGAAGTTTCAAGTCAACCGGCCGATCCTGGGGTCATGAACCCGGACCGGCTCCTGCTGCAGGCCGCGATCGACCTGTCCCGGCTGTCCCCGCCCGCGCCCACCCACTACGCGGTGGGCGCGGTCGTCGCCGCCCCGGACGGCACCGTCCTGGCCACCGGCTACACCGGGCAGATCGAGCACTTCCACGCCGAGGAAGCCGCCCTCGCCACGGGCGCCGAGGTAAGAGGGGCGACGCTCTACACCTCGCTCGAACCGTGCACGTCCCGGCGCTCCCGCCCGCACCCGTGCACGTCGCTGATCCTGGCCGCGGGCGTCCGCCGGGTCGTGCTGGCGCTGCGCGAACCACTGCTGTTCGCCGACTGCCACGGCGTCGAGGATCTGCGTACGGCCGGGGTGGAGGTCCTGGAGATCCAGGACCTCGGTGAGCAGGTGCGCACGATCAACGCCCACGTGCTGCCGCTGACCGCCGTGTAGCACGATGGCCCGATGGCGGACATCCTCGTGCTCGGCGGCGGCATCATCGGACTGACCGCGGCCACCCGGCTGCGCGAACGCGGCGCGGACGTCACCGTGTGGGCCGCGCACGACGAGGCGGACACGGTCTCCGCGGTCGCGGCCGCCGCCTGGTACCCGACCCGCACCGCGTTCGACCCGCGCGTGCTGGCCTGGGCCGCAGCCACCTACACCGAGTTCCGCCGCCAGGCCCGCGACGAGGTGCCCGGCGTGCTCGTCCGCCCCACCCGCAACCTCGAGCTCACCGGCTCCGGCGAGCCGTGGTGGGCGCCCGCCGCGGGCGAGGTCCGCTACGGCCCGGCGCCCGAGCCGTGGCGGCGCGAGGTGCGCTTCGACGCGCCCATGGTGGAGATGACCACGTACCTGCCGTGGCTGCGCGCCCGCATCGAGGCCGCCGGCGTCCCGATCGTCCGCCGCCGGGTCACCACCCTCGACGAGGCCCTGACCGAGGCCCCGCTCGTGGTCAACGCGACCGGCCTCGCCGCCCGCGACCTGTGCGACGACCCCGCGGTCCACCCCGTCCGCGGCCAGATCGCTCTGGTGGCCAACCCCGGCCTCACCGAGTCGGTCCGCGCCGAGTCACCGGACGGCGCCGCCACCTACGTCCACCCCCGCCGCCACGACGTCGTCCTCGGCGGCACCTACGAGGAGCACGTGGACACCCTGGAGCCCGATCCCGCCACCACTGCCGCGATCCTGGCCCGCTGCACCGCCCTCGTCCCGGCCCTGCGAGGCGCCCCCGTCCAGGCCGTCCGCGTCGGCCTGCGCCCGGCCCGCACCGGCGGCGCCCGCGTGGCCGTCGAGCAC
>CAKUMG010001344.1 GCA_934667465.1 uncultured Actinoplanes sp.
CCGGCGGCAGCAGTTCCTTGGGGCCGAAGGGCAGAGGCCGGTCGCGATGCGGGCCCGGGTTGGTCCGGGGCGGCGCGATCGTGTGGAGCGCATGGTGGGGGTAGGTGGCTGCGGCCTTCCTGGTGAGGCTCCCGACGATCTCGTCGTTCAGCGCGGCGTACGGATATCCCTCGAGCAGCCCGCCGTAGGTCATGGTCACGTGCCAGGAGAGCAGGCTCACCGAGCGGCCGGAGGTCAGGGTCAGGCGAGAGAGCGGCACGGCGGCAGCGTACGCCGTGCCGGGCGGTTCCGGCATGGGGCGGGTGGGGGTGGGTATGTGCGGGGGATGGGCGGGGGCGGGGTGGCGGCGCGGTTTGTGGTGCAGCGGCATCGGGCGCGGCGGTTGCACTACGATCTGCGGCTCGAGATCGGTGGGGTGCTCGTGAGCTGGGCCGTGCCGAAGGGGCCGACGCTTGATCCCGGGGTGCGGCGGGCGGCGTTCCGGGTCGACGACCATGAGCTCGGGTATTTCGATTTCGAGGGTGTGCTGCCGGCGGGGGCGTACGGGGCCGGGGATGTCATCATGTGGGACGTCGGGACGTGGCGGGCACGGGACGGCGAGGACGCGGCCGGCGGGGACGACGCGCCCCGCGGCACGCGCCTGCTGATCCTTTCCCCCACGGCCGAGGCGGCCGCCCGCGCGGCCCTGGAGCTGGTGCCGTTCGCGCAGGCCGCCGGGCTCACCATCGCCGCGTCCGGCGGCGGATGGGGCACGGCCACCGAGGAGGCCGAGGTGCTGGCCGCCACGCCGGCGGAAGTGGTGGAAGCCGTGCGCGCCTCCGCCATCAAGCTGGAGGGCGTGGAGGCCGTGGTCGTGGACGGCGCCGCGGAGATCGAGTCCGTGGGCGGATGGGAAGCCCTGGAGACGCTGTTCGACCACGTGCCCCGCGACGCGCAGCGCATCATCATCACCGCGCAGACGTCGGACGCCGTGGACGACCTGGCCAGCCGCCGGGTCAAGCGCGCCATCCGCTACCCCGCCACTGCCGCCGATCCCAAGTCGCAGGAGCCCGCGCCGGAGCCCACGGCCACCGTGGGCTACGTCCCCGTGCCGGAGCGCGACAAGCTCGACACGCTGGCCCGCATCCTGGGCGGCGGCGGAGGGAGCGCGCCCGTGGTGCACTGCCGCACGGACGAGCGCGCCGCGCAGGTGGCGGAGCCGCTCACCCTGCGCGGGTTCCTCGTCAGCGACGCGGACGACGCCGACGCGGACGTCATCGTCCTGGACTATCTGGCCGCGCTCTGGGCGGAGAGCGAGGACCTGTCGCCGGACCTCCGCGACGAGTTGATGACCACGGTCGCCGACTACATCGCGTTCTCCGGCCACAAGCTGTACGCCCCGTTCGGCGCCGGCGTCCTCGCGGGCCGCGCCGACTGGCTCGACGCCGCCGAGCCCTACCTGGCCGGCGGTGGTGCCAGCGCCGCCGTGGGCGAGCGCAGCGGCGAGGTCGTCTGGGCCACCGGCCCGGCCCGGCACGAGGGCGGCACCCCGAACCTGGCCGGCGCGGTCGCCCTCGGCGCCGTCTGCGACGCCCTCCTGCGCGCCGACCGCGACGCCCTGCACGCCCGCGAACAGGACCTGCTCGCCCGCCTCCGGGCCGGCCTCGCCGACCTGCCCGGCGTCGTCGAGGTCAGCACGTTCGGTTCGGACCACCCCCGGGTCGGCATCGTCTCCCTGGCCCTGCCCGCCCACGACCCGGCCGCGATCGCCGCCGCCCTGTCCGACCGGTACGCGATCGGGGTCCGCGCGGGCCAGTTCTGCGCCCACCCGCTCACCCGCCACCTGAGCGGCAACGCCGACGTGGCGGGCTGCGACACCGGCGCCACCGGCCTGCTCCGCATCAGCTTCGGCCTCGACACCCGCGACGACGACGTGGACCGCCTCGTCACCGCCCTCGCCACCCTCACCGCCGCCTGAGCTGCGACGGCGCTCGGCGCGCTGACCCGCCACGTCGTCCGGCGCGCTGACCCGCCACGTCGTCCGGCGCGCTGACCCGCCACGTCGTCCGGCGCGCTGATCCGTCTCGGCG
>CAKUMG010001345.1 GCA_934667465.1 uncultured Actinoplanes sp.
CACGGGTCCGTCGTACCGGTCCGCAGCGCAGTGGTCACCTCGCCCTGGAGCACCGTCGGCTGCGTGAAGCCGGCGGCCAGCAGGCCGGTGCGTACCCGGTCCGCGACGGCGGCGGACCGGGTACGGCCTTGCGGAGGCTGCTCGTAGACGAGCAGCAGGGTCCCCTGCGGGGCGAGAGCCGTCCTCAGCATCTGCAGCTCGGCCTGCGCGTCCCGGGTCCAGAACAGGTTGACGTTGACGGCGAGCACGTGATCGACCGTCGCCGGCGCCACCTCCAGCGCCGACAGCTCGCTCCGACGCACCTCGAGTAGTCCGGCCGCGATGCAGGCGGCGTTGCGGGTCCGGGTCCGTTCGACCGCCGTCGCCGAACGGTCCACCGCGAGCAGGTGCCCGGAGGTCAACCGCGCGCAGATCGACTCCGCCGCGGCGCCCGCCCCGCACCCCACCTCCAGCACGCGCGCGTCGGGCGCCGGGTCGACGACCGGCTGCTGGCCGGCCTGGAACCGACCGAGCTGGTGGCCGCCGCGTGGTTCCCGGTGCGGCGCCGCGACGACGGCTCGGTGCTGGTCGCCACCGCGGAGGCGCCGAGCGAGCGCCGCCGCACCGAGGTCAGCCAGCGGCTCGGCGGCGCACCGGTCGAGTTCGCCGCGGTCACCGGTCTGGACATCGACGTGGCCGTGATGCGCGGCTTCCGCGGCCTGGTGCTGGAGGAGGCGAGCCTCGGCCTGTGGCGCCGCGACGAGAACCGCTCCGCGCGCACCGTGCTCAGCCGGGGCCAGCGCTGGGTCTTCGGCATCGCCGGCGTGGTGCTGGTGGTGCTCGCCGTTGCCTTCCCGCGCGCGGTGCTGGTCGGGCTCTCCGCCACCGTCGGCGCCGCGTTCCTGGTCAGCGTCTGGTTCAAGTTCGCCATCTGCCTCTCCGGCGCCCGGTTCGAGCGCTTCGAGGTGGTCACCGCCGCGGACGTGGCCGCGCTGCGCGACGTGGACCTGCCGGTCTACACCGTGCTGGTCCCGGTCTACCGCGAGGCGAACGTGGTCGGCGACCTGGTCGCGAACCTGGGCGCGCTCGACTACCCGCCGGCCAAGCTCCAGATCCTGCTGCTGCTGGAGGAGGAGGACGACGAGACCCGGGAGGCGGCCAAGGCGGCGCGGCCACCGCAGACCATCACGTTCGTCACCATCCCGGCCGGCCAGCCGCAGACCAAGCCGAAGGCGTGCAACGTCGGGCTGTTCCTGGCGAAGGGCGAGTTCCTGGTCATCTACGACGCGGAGGACAAGCCGGACCCGGACCAGCTGAAGAAGGCGGTGGTCGCGTTCCGCCGCGGCGGGCGCAGCCTGGCCTGCGTGCAGGCGGCGCTGAACTACTGGAACGCGGACGAGAACGCGCTGACCCGGATGTTCACGCTGGAGTACTCGTTCTGGTTCGACTACATGCTGCCCGGCCTGGACGCGAGCCGGATGCCGATCCCACTCGGCGGCACGTCCAACCACTTCCGGACGGCGGACCTGCTGCGCCTGGGCGCGTGGGACCCGTTCAACGTGACCGAGGACGCGGACATCGGCATCCGGGCGGCGGCGCTCGGCCGCACGGTCAGCGTGATCAACTCGACCACGTTCGAGGAGGCGAACCGGGCGTACGGCAACTTCATCCGGCAGCGCTCCCGGTGGATCAAGGGGTACCTGCAGACCACGCTGGTGCACCTGCGGCAGCCGGTCACGCTGCTCCGGATGATCGGCTTCCGGTCCGCCTTCGGGTTCGCGCTGCTGGTCGGCGGCACGCCGCTGACGTTCCTCTGCGTGCCGCCGCTCTACGCGCTCTTCGCCGTCTCACTGCTGCTGCCGCCGGACGCGCTCTCGCCGTACTTCCCGGGCTGGGTGCTCTGGGGCGGTCTGGCGAACCTGCTGGTCGGCAACGCGATGATGATCTACGTGTCCATGATGGGCGCGTTCAAGCGACGACGGTACCGGCTGGTCGCCTGGGGACTGCTCAACCCCGCGTACTGGCTGATGCACTCGATCTCCGCCTACAAGGCGCTCTGGCAGCTGATCACCCGACCGCACTACTGGGAG
>CAKUMG010001346.1 GCA_934667465.1 uncultured Actinoplanes sp.
GCTCGGCTATGCGCAGCAACTGGTCACCCGGCTGATCGACCAGCGTGCCCAGTCGATCCTCAACAGCATCCCCAGCAAGGACACCCGGGCGAAGCGCCAGAACTTCCCGGCCACCCCGGAGCCGGAGGACGACACGCCACCTCCCCCGTCTGCTCCGCCTCCCGCCCCGCAGCCGGGCCCGGCTCGCCGCGCGCTGCGCAAGATCCGGGGTGCCCGGAAAACCGCTGGCACCCCGCCTGCCGGGACCGCATCATGACGCCATGACCGCTCACTGCTCGCCGGCCCCCGTTCCCGCCACCCGGGGAACGCGCCGGCAGCAGCCCACCCGCCACCGGACGGCCGGCTCACCCACGTCGTGACCGGCCCGTTCGTGGCCGGGATGATCGCCGGCTACGGGGTCGCCATCCCGGTGGGCGCCATCGCCGTCCTCGTTGCCGGGCTCGCCGCCCGCACCGGCCTGCGCACCGGCGTCGCGGCCGCGTTGGGCGCCGCCACCGCCGACGGCCTGTACGCCGCCGCCGCGGTCCTGGGCGGCGCCGCCCTGACCGTGTTCATCACCCCGCTGGCGACGCCTCTGCGCTGGGCGGCCGCGGTGGTGCTGCTGCTCCTGGCGGCATGGACCGCGTGCTCCGCCGGGTCGCCCTCTTTGTCCCCCGCTGGGCCGCCCGCTTCGTCCACCGCCGGGTCGGATTCGGCGCCCCCCGCGCGTCCCCGGGGAGCCTGCTCGCGCAGCTCGAACCCCGCGCGGTGGCGACGCGGCCCGGCAACGGCGTACCTGTCCGTGCTGGGTCTGACGCTCCTCAACCCCGCGACCGTGGTCTACTTCGCGGCCCTCGTCGTCGGCCGCGGCGGCACGGGCGGCGGCGCCTGGTTCGTAGCGGGCGCGTTCTTCGCCTCGGCCACCTGGCAACTGCTCATCGCCGTCACGGGAGCGCTGGCCGGACGTACCCTCACCTCGCCGCGGGCCCAGCGCCTCAGCACGCTCACCTCGAGCGCCGTGATCGCAGCCCTCGCGATCGGCCTCCTGCTGTAGTCGCCGCCCCGGCCGGCCCGCCGGGTCTGCCCGCCACGGAACCCGGCGGGGCGGCTCCGCGGGCACGGCTGGGCAGGGGCCGGGCGCTACTCAGCGGGCCCGGGGCGGCTCGGCGGCTACTCGGCGGGCCGGGGACGGCTCGGCGGCTACTCGGCGGCTACTCGGCGGGCGGGAGGTGGTCGACGGTGTTGTAGCGGTCCAGGACGAGGCGGCCCGAGGAGCCGTCGAAGCGGCTGACCGAGGCGTTGCGTACGTAGCCGGAGGCGGCGACCACCTCGGCGAGGCCGTCCCAGTCGAGGCCCTCGATGACGTACCGCATCATCAGGACGACCGAGTCGTGGGCGGTGACGACGACGCGTTCGCCGGCGTGCTCCCGGTTCAGGTCGTCCAGGAAGGACGCGAGGCGCACCGCGATGTCGGCGAAGGTCTCTCCGTTCGGCGGCCGGTACTGGTATTCGCCCGCTTCCTGCAGCCGCCCCGGCTCGTCCGGGAACCGCTCGGCGATCGCGGCCCGGGTCATCATCTCCAGGTCACCGAGCAGCCGGTCCACCAGCCGCTCGTCGGTGGTGGGCGCCGGCAGGTCCAGCCCGGACGTCTCGGCGGCGATCCGCCACGTCTCGCGCGCCCGCAGGTACGGCGACGTGATCGCGACCTGCGGCACCTGTTCCGCGGGCAACCCGGCGAGCCACTGCCCGACCGCCTCGGCCTGCTTCACGCCCAGCTCGGTCAGCGCCACGTCGGTGTCCCGCCCGCTGAGCCCGGAGTCCGCCAGCCCGGCGGCGTCGGCCTTCGGGAAGGCCACGTTCGACGCGCTCTGCCCGTGCCGGATCAAGATCAGTTCGGCCACCACACCCATGATCGAAGCCTAGCGCGCCCTCATTGCCCCACCGGCTCCCCTCGGCCACACCGCAAACCCGGCCCACCGCACGAGGCCCACGCCGTCCGGCCAGCCAAACGCGCACGTCGCCACAGGCACGCGGATCGGCACGGGCCCTCGCACATCGCCACGAGCACGCGGGTCGGCACGGGTCTCGG
>CAKUMG010001347.1 GCA_934667465.1 uncultured Actinoplanes sp.
AGGGGTAGCCTCGGGTCGTGTACCGGTTCCTGCTGACCCCACGCTGGCTGGGCGCGATGGCGCTGACGCTGGCCGCGATGGTGGTCATGATCCTCCTCGGCAACTGGCAGCTCCACCGGTACCAGGATCGCAGTGCGATCAATCACCGGATCGACACCGCCGACTCGCTGCCCGCCGTCCCGCTGGCCTCCGTGCTGGCCAAGCCGGCCGCCGCGGGCACGCCGGGTGCCTTCCCCGGCGAGGACAAGGCCTGGACGAAGGTCACGGTCACGGGCCGGTTCGACCCGGAGCACGAGGTGCAGGCCCGCGGCCGCTCGGTCAACGGCGCCGTCGGCTTCGAGATCCTGACCCCGCTGGTGCTCGCCGACGGCACCGCGGTCCTGGTCGACCGCGGCTGGGTCCCGTCCGCCAACGGCGACGCCGTGTCCGCGCCGGTCTCCTCCCCCGCCCCGGCCGGCGAGGTGACGATCGTCGGCCAGCTGCACCTGTCGGAAAGCCGTCCCTCCGCCGTCAGCGAGCGGGACGGGCGCCTCGACACCCGCCGCGTCTCGCTGGGCCGCCTCGCGGAAAAGATCCCCCATCCGCTGTACGGCGCCTACGTGCTGGACAGCGACCCGAAGCCCGGCTACTCCCGGATCCCCATCGAGCACGAGGACTCGTGGCAGAACGGTGGCTACGCGGTGCAGTGGTGGCTGTTCGCGGTGACGGCGCTGGGCGTGTTCATCTGGTACGCCCGCAAGGAGGCCGAGGGCGACACGCCCAAGGAGCCCGTGGACCGGGTCGGCGCGGCGGAGGACCGGCTCGCGGCCGTGCCCAGCGCGCGCCGGCCCGAGCAGCGCAGCTAGCCACTGCCTCCCACGCCGGCCGCAGCGCTTCCCGCGGCCGGCGCTCGACGGGCCGGCTGGACCGACCGGAGCACTCGGGCTCGGCGGGCCGGGACGCTCGGGCTCAAGGGGCTGCGACGCTTTTCTGTGGTGACCGGCATGGATAGGGTTTCGTGGTGAGCTATCCCGCGATGCCGCCGGACGACCCGTGGGGCATGCAGCCCGTTCCGCCTCCGCCGGATCCGGTGCCCCAGCCGGCCTATGCGGCGGGCCCGGTCATCGTGCAGATCGGCGACCTGGGCGTCACCTCGACGGTCGTGCACACCCCCGCGGGCGACATCCCCCTGCACGGCTCGACCTGGACGGTCCACGACTACTGGCACCACCAGTCGAAGATCCCGCCGTGGGCCATCGTCGCGGCGGTCCTGGGCTTCTGCGTGCTCACCATCTTCAGCCTGCTCTTCCTGCTGGTGAAGAAGACGGTCACGACCGGCACGGTCCAGGTCACCGTGACGAACGGCACCCGTCAGTACGTCTCCCGCATCCCGGTCACCCTCCCGGAGCACGTCAACGCGATCCACCAGCAGGTCAACTACGTCCGCTCCCTCGCGGCCCTCTGACACCCACACCGCAGCGCCTCACCCGGCACGCGCCGATCCGAGGCCTCCCGGCCGGCGGGCCGGGGCGTCAGGCGCCGGCCGGGACGGCCTGCGGGCCGGAATGTGCCCGGCAGGGCGTCAAGCGTCGGCCGGGCCGGCGCCGAGGGCCTTGACCATGTCGATGGTGTCGGCCTCGGCAGCGCGCTTGTCGTCGCGGTAGCGCAGGACGCGGGCGAAGCGCAGCGCCACCCCGCCCGGGTAGCGCGGCGAGGTCTGGACCCCGTCGAAGGCGATCTCGACGACCTGCTCGGGGCGCACGGTGACGACCCAGCCGTTGTCGCCGACGGCCAGGTCGCGGAAGCGCTCGGTCTGCCAGCGCAGCAGCTCGTCGGTGAGCCCCTTGAACGTCTTGCCGAGCATCACGAACCCGCCCGTCTGCGGGTCGCGGGCGCCCAGGTGCAGGTTGGAGAGCCATCCCTTGCGGCGCCCGTGCCCCCACTCGACGGCGAGGACCACCAGGTCGAGCGTGTGCCGAGGCTTGACCTTGACCCAGGCGGAGCCGCGCCGACCCACGTCGTAGGCCGCCCCGGGATCCTTGACGACGACCCCCTCCTGCCCCGCGGCGAGCGCCTCCGCGA
>CAKUMG010001348.1 GCA_934667465.1 uncultured Actinoplanes sp.
GACCGTGTGCTCGTCCGAGCAGTACCAGACCGAGGCGTCCGGCAGCGTCGGGTTGCCGTGGTCCATGCCGAAGGCCTTGAGGCCGGCGTCCGCGACGGCGTAGCCCTGGCCGGCGTTCACCGAGACCACGGTCGCGAGGACCGTGAGTGACTGCTCGAAGGGGACGTCGTCCTGCGCGGCGTAGGCGGTGTCCATGAGTGCGTACGACCCGGCCTGCAGCTCGGTGACGACGGCGTTGGTCCGCCAGGTGCCGGTGCCGCCGCCGGACAGGATGTCGCCACCGACGTCCTCGTGGGCCTGCCGCAGCAGGTCCATCGCCCCCGCGGTGCGCGTCCGGCGCTCGGCGGGGTCGGCCACGAGCATCAGGTGGCCCTCGTACCCCATGACGCCGCGGACCTCGAGGCCCGCGGCGCGCGCGGAGTCGGCCAGCCGGCCGGCGTCCTCCGGCGCGCAGCCGCACCGGGGCAGCCCCACGTTGACGTCGATCAGCACCTCGCGGACACCGCCGGCCACCGCCGCCCGGAGGACGGCGTCGGAGTCGACGGCGACCGTCACCCGGCTCCCGGCCTCGACCACCGCGCCCAGCCGGCGCACGTCGAGGACCTCGTTGGCCAGCAGCAGGTCCTCGCCAAGCCCTGCCGCCGCCATGACCTCGACCTCGCGGATGGTCGCGCAGGTGAATCCCACGTGCCCGTGCTCCGCCTGCAGCCGCGCCAGGCCGCTGGTCTTGTGCGCCTTCACGTGCGGCCGGAGCCGTCGCCCGGGCCAGACCTCGGCCATGGCCGAGAGGTTGCGCTCCAGAGCTCCCCGGTCGACGACGAGGGCGGGCGTGGGGAGTTCGCCGATCCGCATCACGGCGTCCCGGGGTGCGGCGTGATCATGGCCATGGCCGGAGTGTGGCACGCGGGCGACGACCGGCCCAGGGCCCGGCGGTGTCTGCACGACGCGCGGGCCAGGCCCTTGACGGAGTGAACTGAATCACATTTCATTTCGGGTATGGGGCGCACGGTCGGAGCCACCGCGGAGGGCACGCGCCGGAAGCTGCTGCGCGCGGCTGCGGACGTGTTCGCCGCGCGCGGCTACGACGGCACCCGGGTCGCCGACATCGCGTCCGCCGCCGGGCTGAGCAACAGCGCGCTGTACTGCTACTTCACCTCGCGGGCCGAGCTCCTCATCGGCGCCCTCCGCGCGCACGGCCGGCGCCCGCTGGAGGAACTGGTGGCGCGGTTCCCCACCCGCTCGGTCGGCGACCTGCTGCTGCAGACCGGTGCGGCGCTCCGGCGCGAGCAGGGGCCGGAGAGCTTCCTGGCCGTCGAGGCGCTGATCGCCGCCCGGCACCACGACGAGGTGGTCGCGGCCCTGCACGACTACCTCGGCGAGCGGGCCGACTGGCTGGCGGCGCTGGTCCGGGAAGGCCAGGCCGGCGGGGAGCTCGACCCCGCGCTGTCGCCCCAGGCGGTCGCGCACTTCTGCCTGGCGCTGGCCGCCGGGACGACCCTCATCAGCCCCGACCTGCACGACGTCGACGACCAGGACTGGGTCGACCTGCTCATCCGGGTCATCGCCAGCCTCGAACCAGCCCGCGCCCCTCGAGAGATCGGAACGCACGCATGAGAGTGAGCATCGACAACGCGAAGTGCCAGGGCCACGGCCGCTGCTACGACCTCGCCCCGGACCTGTTCGGGGAGGACGAGGAGGGCTACGCGACCCTGACCGACCTCACCCGCGACCGCGACGTCCCCGAGGGTCGCGAGGGTGACGCTCGGCTGGCCGCGGCCAACTGCCCCGAGTCCGCCGTCCTGGTCCACGAGGAGGCCCACGCATGACCGTCGACGACAGGTTCACCGAGGAGGCCCGGGCGAAGCGCATCGCCGACGCGCAGCTCGGCACCTACAACGAGATCATCACCGGGCCGGTGTCGGACTGGACCACGGACTTCTCGCACTTCGAGGACGAGTACGCGGAGAACGCGATCGAGGTGTGGGACGACCTGCGCGGTCGCTGCCCCGTCGCGCGCACCGAGCGGTTCGGCGGGGCATGGCTGCCCACCCGGTACGAGGA
>CAKUMG010001349.1 GCA_934667465.1 uncultured Actinoplanes sp.
CCTCACCGGCGCGCCGGGTGAGGGCATCCGCGGCGGCGCCGTCGACCGCTTCAACAAGAGCGGCGGCGGCACCATCACCCCGACCGCCTTCCAGAACGACGCCTACAAGACGAAGATCAAGACCGCCATCGGCGCCGGCCAGGCCCCCTCGATCATCTGGGGCTGGGGCGGCGGCGGCCTGAAGAGCTACGTCGATGCCGGCCAGGTCGAGGACCTGACCGACTGGTTCGGCCAGAACGCCGCCGTCAAGGACCGGCTGTTCCCGTCCTCGTTCGGCCCGGCCACCATCAACGGCAAGATCTACGCGATGCCGGCCGAGACGGTCGCGCCGATCGTGCTCTTCTACAACAAGGAGCTGTTCGAGAAGGCCGGCGCCCAGCCCCCGCAGTCGTGGGGCGACATCATGAACCTGGTCAACGTCTTCAACTCGAAGAAGATCGCGCCGTTCTCGCTCGGCGGGCAGTCGCGCTGGACCAACATGATGTGGCTCGAGTTCCTCTACGACCGGATCGGCGGCAGCGAGGTCTTCGACGCCGTGTTCCAGGGCCAGCCCGACGCGTGGTCGCACCCCGCGTCGAAGGAGGCCCTCACCAAGATGCAGGACCTGATCAAGGCGAACGGCTTCATCAGGGGCTTCTCCTCGATCACCGCCGACTCCAACGCCGACCAGGCGCTGCTCTACACGGGCAAGGCCGCGATGATGCTGCACGGCGCGTGGACCTACGGCGGCATGCAGGCCGACGGCGGCGACTTCGTGCCCAGCGGCAAGCTCGGCTACATGAACTTCCCCGCGGTCGAGGGCGGCAAGGGCGACGTCAGCGACACCGTCGGCAACCCGGGCCAGTACTACTCGATCTCCAGCAAGGCCACGCCCGAGCAGAAGGAGACCGCGAAGAAGTTCTTCCAGACCGGTGTCCTCGACGACACCGAGATCAAGGAATGGGTCGGCGCCGGCCAGGTCCCGGTCGTCAAGGGCAGCGACGCGAGCTTCGCCGGCTCCAAGGACGCGGACTTCCTCAAGTTCATCTACGACACCTCGTCCAACGCCAAGGTCTTCGCCCAGTCCTGGGACCAGGCGCTGAGCCCGACCGCCGCCGAGGCGCTGCTGGACAACATCGCCAAGCTCTTCCAGCTCGACATCGGCCCCGACGAGTTCATCACGAACATGAACGGGGTCATCGGGAAATGACGGCCCTCGCCCCGCCCGCCGTACGGGTGGACAAGAGAACCACTGCCCCCGGCGGGCGGAGCGGTCCCGTCGCCTGGATGGCGGTCCCGGCGCTGCTGATGTTCCTGGCGTTCGGCGTCGTGCCGCTGATCGGCGTGCTCGCGCTGAGCTTCACGACCTGGGACGGCATCGGCGAGATCGTCCCGAGCGGGTTCGACAGCTGGCGCGCGGTGATCGGCGACCCCGGTCTGCTGCACGCCCTCTGGGTCACCTTCCTGATCATGGCGCTCTCCTGGCTCGCGCAGACCCCGCTCAGCCTGCTCATCGGCGTGTTCCTCGCCGGCCACCAGCGCTACCGGGAGATCCTCGCGGTCCTGTTCTTCCTGCCGCTGCTGCTCAGCTCCGCCGCGCTCGCGATCACGTACAAGGCGCTCCTCGATCCGAACTTCGGCCTCGGCGCGGGGCTTGGCATCCCGCTGCTGTCGCAGGACTGGCTCGGCCGCGGCAACCTCGCGCTCGGCGTCCTGGTATTCGTGGTGTCGTGGCAGTTCATCCCGTTCCACTCGCTGATCTACCAGGGCGGCGTACGGCAGATCCCGCACTCGCTCTACGAGGCGTCGCAGCTCGACGGGGCCGGCCGCATCCGCCAGTTCTTCAGCATCACGCTGCCGCAGCTCAAGTACACGATCATCACATCCTCGACGCTGATGGTGGTCGGCTCGCTGACGTTCTTCGACCTCATCTTCGTGCTCACCGCCGGCGGTCCGGGCGACGCGACCCGCGCCCTCGCGCTGGACATGTACCAGCGCGGCTTCCAGGCCAGCCTGTACGGCCCGGCGAGCGCGATCGCGGTCATCCTGGTCCTGGTCGGCCTCGGCCTGGCCCTGCTGC
>CAKUMG010001350.1 GCA_934667465.1 uncultured Actinoplanes sp.
CAGCCGCACGGTGTCCGCCCTGGCGGGCCTGGCCCTGCTCGCCGGCTCGGCCGCGACCCGCTTCGGCGTCTTCGAGGCCGGGATGGCTTCCGCCCGTGACCCCCGCTACACGGTCGTCCCGCAGCGCGAACGCCTCGACCAGCGCGCCGCCGCCGCGGCCCCGAAGGAGTCACCGGCCCCGCCGCCGGCCGCCGGCTCCGGCCCGATGCCGATCTGAGCCCGGCCCCCGACCGCCGGCTTCGGCCCGGCGCCGGTCTGGGAGTCACGGCCGCGGCTTCGGCCCGGTGCCGATCCGGGTCAGGAGCCCTCGCCCATGAGGCGGCGGATCTTGTCGATCAGGTCGGTCTCGAAGGCGGCCAGGCTGCCGTCGGCGAGGCCGGTGCGGTAGTCGGCGCCGGTCTCCGGGTCGCCGGCCCGGTGCGGGTCGGGGCGGCCGACGACGCCGTCGGCGTGGCCCTCGGTGTACGCCTGGATCGCGTCTTCCATCCGGGCAATGTCGCATGGGACGGGTGACGGGCGTATTGGCCGTTCGGTGGAATGGTCCCGTGTTCGCGCAGCTCACGCTGTCTCCGAGCGGCCGATGAGAGGCACGTCTCGGCCGAGCGGGAGACCAAGATCACCTGAGTGGCGGGGTCCGGGCCTGCCTGCCGGTGGATTCGGGCGCGTCTGGTGCCGGGCCCGGTCGCGCAGGAACGCCGCGACGTCCGGGTCCTCCGACAGCTGGGCGGCCCGCTCGTACGCGGCCGTGGCGTCCCGGCACGCCCGCGCGAGCAGGTCCGCCCGGGCCGCCCAGTAGGGCTGGAACGTCTCCGCGTCCGCGGGCAGGGCGGCGAGCCCGGCGTCGGGACCGTGGAGCCGGCCCTGGACGACCGCCGCAGCCACGCGGGCGCCGAGGCTGGGTGCTACGGCGAGCAGAGCGGCGTACAAGAGCTGCAGTGCCTTGCCGTCGAGGGTGCCGGTGCGGCGGCGGTCGCAGTGCACGGCCTGGATGGCGGCCTCGAGCTGGAACCTGCCCGGCGGGCCGGCGGGACGGGCGCGCTGCAGGTAGCTCTCGCCCTCGGCGATCAGCCCGGCGTCCCACGCGGCCGGGTCCTGCTCGCCGAGCGGGACGAAGCCGCCCTCGGCGAACTGGACCCGGCGCGCGAGCGTCAGCGTCGTCAGCGCCGCGAGCCCCCACACCTCGGCCGCGTCCGCCCCGATCGCTGCCGGCACCACCCCGGCCGCCTGACCCGTCGCAGGCGATGCCCCGGCGGGTGGCACTCCCGGCCTCGTCGCGTCACTGAGCAGGCCCGCCAGCGTGACGGCCAGGTACTGCGCCTCGCCCGCGAGCGATGCCGTGCCGCCGCGCCAGTCGAGCGCCGCGCAGCCGTAGATCGCTTCGAGGACCGCGGGCAGCCTCTCCGGCAGTGCCCTGCGGTCCGGCACGGCGAACGGGATCCGCGCGTCCTTGATGCGCCGCTTCGCCCGTACGAGCCGCTGCGCCATCGTCGCCGCAGGGACCGCGAAGGCGCGAGCGATCTCGGCCGCCTCGAAACCCAGGACCGCCTGAAGCATGAGCGGGGTACGCACAGCGGGGTCTATTGCCGGGTGCGCGCACACGAAGAGCAGCTCGAGCCGCTTGTCCCCGATCGCGTACGGGTCGTGCTCGCCCAGCGGGTCGGTCCAGCCGGCCCCGAACCCGCCCGCCCTGCCGTCGGCCCCGAACCCTCCACCGCCGGGACCGCCCGCCGGCTCGCCGTCGGCGGCCGTCCCGCTGCCGATGGGCGTAGCGTTGCCGGGCGCGGGCGGGGCCGCCGTACGGAAGGCCGCCGATTTCCACACGTCGCGCTGCCGGTTGCGAGCCACGGTGAGCAACCACCCCTCCGGATTCGCGGGCACGCCCGCCTCCGGCCAGCGGCGCAGCGCCTCCTCGAACGCCCCCGCGAGTGCGTCCTCGGCCAGCGCCAGATCGCCGGTCGGCGCGGCCAGCAGCGCGACGAGCCGCCCGTACGAGACACGCGCGGCCCGTTCGGCGGCCGCGCGCGCCCCTTCCCAGCTCACGCGCCCGTCGTCCACACG
>CAKUMG010001351.1 GCA_934667465.1 uncultured Actinoplanes sp.
TCACCGCGCTGATCGGCGCCCCGTTCTTCATCTACATCGTCCGCCGGCAGAAGGTACGCGAACTGTGAGCTTGTTGGTATCGAGGCGCGCGGCACCCGAGCGCCGGCCGGGGGTGCGCGCGTGAGCACAGCCACCCTCGAGGCCGTCACACGCGGCCGGGTCCGGCGCGGGCGCCGGCGGCGGATCGTGCTCGCCGTGCTGGCGGTCCTGATCGTCGCCATGTTCGCCGTGTCGCTGATGTTCGGGCAGACGTACTATCCGCCCGCCGACGTGCTGGGCGTGATCCTCGGCGAGACCGTGCCCGGCGCCTCGTTCACCGTCGGGGAGCTGCGGCTGCCCCGCGCCGTACTCGCGATCCTGACCGGCCTGTGCTTCGGCCTCGGCGGTGTCACGTTCCAGCTGATGCTGCGCAACCCCCTCGCGAGCCCCGACATCGTGGGCATCAGCTCCGGCGCGAGCGCGGCGGCCGTCTTCGCGATCACCTCGCTGTCGCTCGGCGCGGCCGGCGTGTCGACGTTCGCGATCGTCGCGGGCCTGGTCGTGGCGCTGGTCATCTACACCCTGTCGTTCCGGGACGGCGTCGCCGGCACGCGCCTCGTCCTGATCGGCATCGGCATCGCGGCCATGCTCGACAGCGCCACGTCCTACCTGCTCTCCCGCGCCGCCCAATGGGACCTGCAGGAGGCGCTGCGCTGGCTCACCGGCAGCCTCAACAGCGCCAGCTGGGACCGGGCGGTGCCGGTGCTGATCGCGCTGGCCCTGCTCGGGCCGGTGCTGCTGACGCAGGCACGCAACCTCGACATGCTGCGGCTCGGCGATGACACGGCCGGTGCTCTGGGCGTACGCATCGAACGCACTCGTCTGATTTTGATCGTTGCAGCGGTCGGTCTCATCGCGTTCGCCACCGCGGCGACCGGGCCGATCGCGTTCGTCGCGTTCCTCTCCGGGCCGATCGCCTCCCGGATCTTCGGCCCGGGCGGCTCCCCGCTGATCCCGGCGGCCCTGGTCGGCGCGCTGCTGGTCCTGGTCGCCGACTTCTGCGGGCAGTTCGCGTTCGGCACGCGCTATCCCGTGGGCGTCGTCACCGGCGTGCTCGGAGCCCCGTACCTCATCTATCTGATCGTCCGCACCAACCGCGCGGGAGGCTCGCTGTGACCACCACCCACCAGCTCACGGTCGAGAACTTGACGCTCGGCTACAAGGACCGCGCGGTCATCGAGCAGCTCGACCTGCTCGTGCCGCCCGGCAGGATCACGGCGATCGTGGGCGCCAACGCGTGCGGCAAGTCGACGCTGCTGCGGTCGATGTCACGGCTGCTGGCACCGCGTACGGGTCAGGTCCTGCTCGACGGCAGGCAGGTGCACAGCATGCCGCCCAAGGAACTCGCGCGCGTGCTCGGCCTGCTGCCGCAGTCGCCGATCGCCCCCGAGGGCATCACTGTCTCCGACCTGGTCAGCCGCGGCCGCAATCCGCACCAGCGGTTGCTCGCCCGCTGGAGCAAGGAGGACGACGCGGCCGTGGCGGCCGCCCTCGACGCCACCCACACCGGCGACCTGGCCGACCGCGCCGTCGACGAGCTCTCCGGCGGGCAGCGCCAGCGGGTCTGGATCGCGATGGCGCTCGCGCAGCAGACCGAGGTGCTGCTGCTCGACGAGCCGACCACGTTCCTCGACGTCAGCCACCAGGTCGAGGTCCTCGACCTGCTCACCGACCTGAACCGCTCCCGCGGCACCACGATCGTCATGGTCCTGCACGACCTCAACCTGGCGGCGCGCTACTCGGACCACCTGATCGCGCTGGCGAACGGGCGGCTGCACGCGGCGGGCGACCCGGCCTCGGTGCTGACCGAGGACTGCGTCCGCGCCGTCTTCGGCCTCGACTCCAAGGTGATCGTGGACCCGACGTCGAACAAGCCGCTGATGCTGCCGCTCGGCCGCCACCACGTCCTCGACGCCTCCTGATCTCCCCGCGCTTTCGGTTGCCCACAACTTAATTGCGCGCAATTAAATTGTGCGCAATCAAGTTGCGGGCGACCGTTGTGGCGAGGGCTCAGGCG
>CAKUMG010001352.1 GCA_934667465.1 uncultured Actinoplanes sp.
TGTCACGCTCCGACCCAGCTGTACAGGCCCGGGTAGAGCGGTTCGTGGTCGAGCAGTACGCCGCTGGCCGGTCGCTACGGGAGATCGCTGAGCTCACCGACCGGTCGTTCTCCGCGGTGCGGAAGATCCTCGATCGGCACGGGGTCCCGCGGCGTGGGGTCGGCGCGGCCCGGCTCACCGCCGAGCCGCCCACCCCGCCGGCCCGGTAGCCGGCCCGCGGCTCGGCGACGTCGTCTGGGACGTCGGCGCCGGCAGCGGCTCGGACGGCGTCGAGTGCGCCCGCTTCGGGGCCGACGTCTGCGCCGTCGAGCGCGACCCCGCCGACGCGGTCGCCGCGGCCGAGGCGATCGACGGGCTGCTCGCCGCCGACGACGCCGCCCACAGGGCCGCGGCGTCGGCGACCCGTTGCCTCGTCGTCGGCCCGGCCCATGATCGACGAGACCTGGTCCATGATCCCCGTCGGCGCGCCGACGGCCTCGTTCTCCGCGCGGCGGCCGGCCTTGGCGAGGTCGAGGGGCGAGAGGTCGAGCCGCCACAGCTCGTCGAGGGCGGCCGCGACCGCGCCCTCGATCGCCGCGGAGGAGGACAGCCCCGCGCCGACGGGGACATCGGAGGCGATCGCGATGTCGACGCCGGGGACGTCGGCTCCGGATCGACCGGTCGCGGCGAGCGCGGCCCAGGCGACCCCGAGGGGATAGGCGGCCCACTCGGGCACCGCGCCGGCGGCCACCGCGGCTCCCGGCGATCCCGCGAAGGTGCGCGCCAGCTCGACGACCGGCAGTTCCACGGGGCTGGAGGCGAAGGTGGAGGCGACGCGCAGCACGCCGTCCCGGCGGAGCCGCGCCGCGGCGTGGGTGCGGTACTGGATCGCGAACGGCAGCACGAAGCCCTCGTTGTAATCGGTGTGCTCGCCGATGAGGTTCGCGCGTCCCGCGGACGACCAGACGCCGTCGGGCGCGCCGCCCGTCATCCGGGTGAAGAGCTGCCGGGCGTCTTCGAGCGCGGTGTGCGAGGCGGTCACTTCGGGTCCTCCGAGATCGTTGCGAGGGCCTCGCGCAGGCGCCGCGCGCTCTGCTCGGGCGGGATGTCGCCGATCCAGGCGCCCATGGCGGCCTCGGACCCGGCCAGGAACTTCAGCTTGTCGGCGCCGCGACGCGGCGAGGTGAGCTGCAGGTGCAGCCGCGCGCTGTCGCGACCGATGTCCACGGGCGCCTGGTGCCAGGCGGCGATGTACGGTGTCCCGCCGGCGAACGGCCGAGCCGCATCCAGGCCGTCCGCGCCATCCGGCGCATACAGCGCGTCGACGCCGCGCAGCAGGCGGAGGTAGAGCGGCGCGAGCTCGTCGCGCTCGGCCGTGTTGAGCTCGGCGAAGTCGGCGACGTGGCGGCGCGGTGCCATGTGCACCTCGATGGGCCAGCGCGCCGCGAACGGCACGTAGGCGATCCAGTGCTCGCCCTCCAGCAGCACGCGCGGCCCCGCGGCCTCGAAGTCGATGATGCGCGAGAACAGGTCGGCCCCCTCGCGCTCGATCGCGGCCAGCAGCAGCGAGGTGCGCGGCGTGACGTACGGGTACGCGTAGATCTGCCCGTGCGGGTGCTGCAGCGTGACGCCGATCTCCGCGCCGCGGTTCTCGAAGACGAACACCTGCCGCACGCCCGGCAGGGCGGACAGCGCGGCGGTGCGGTCGGCCCACGCCTCGATCACGGTGCGCGCGCGCGTCACGGACTGGGTCCCGAAGGATCCGGTGCGCTCGGGACTGAAGCACACGACCTCGCAGCGGCCGACCGAGGTGCGGGAGCGGCCCATTCCGGGGGCGACGAGGTCCTCGAGGCCGCGCACCGGATCGAGTGCGGCCGGAGCGGCTCCCACGGCCTCGTCGAGCGCGGGTCCGAACGACGGGGAGCGGTTCTCGAACACCGCGACGTCGTACGCGCTCGGCAGCTCCGACGGATTCGTCGGCGTCTGCGGGGCGAGCGGATCGAGGTCGGCGGGCGGCATCACGACGCGGGTCTGCCGCGATGCCGCCACCGAGATCCAGTCGCCCGTGAGCAC
>CAKUMG010001353.1 GCA_934667465.1 uncultured Actinoplanes sp.
CGTCATCGAACGCACACCCATCGCCACCGGCGTCCCCGACATCGTCGCCCGCTCCTACGCCGACGCCGGTCTCGAAGCACCGACGACTGACCGGCCGCGCATCAACCTCGACCACTACGACGGGCCCATCGCCTACGACCACCGCACGTTCGACGGGGTGCAGGACTTCACCGTCAAGGTGCACCTCAACCCGCAGGACGACGCGGCCCGCGCCCAGGAAGCCGACGTCCGCAACCGGGTCCAGAACGCCGTCGACCTGGCCTTCAACCGGGGCCACCAGATCGGCGCCGACCGCCTGAACGTCCACGTCGAGTTCGTCACCGACCCCGCCGACGCCCACGCCGACGTCAAGCTGTTCGGACGCGACGCCCCGCCGACCGACCAGACCCAGTGGTCCACGCAGGGCTCGGACAACGACTTCGCGCACGAGATCGGGCACTACCTCGGCCTGAAGGACGAGTACGTCGACGGCCTGCGCGTCTTCAACAAGACCGACACCTCGGCGAGCGTCCACGCGGACAACTCGCTGATGACCGACAGCACCCCGGAGCTGCAGCAACGGCACCTCGACCAGATCGCCGCCGTCGCCGACTCGGAGCTGACCGACAACAACACCCCCGTCGACCACGACACCGACGCCACCCGGCCCGCTCCCCCGCCGAGCGTCACCGGGGGCAGCAACCGCGCCTTCGACGACCTGGTCAACCGGCAGGTCAGGGTCGCCCCTGACTCGTACCGCGGGGTCCGGAACGCACTGATCACCGACCGCGCGCCGATGGCGTTCGTGGTCAACGTGATGGTCCCGGCAAGCGACATCGAGGACCTGCCGCAGGTGCTCGGCTCCATCGCCGCCGGTCTGGACCCGGACACCCGGGTCGCCTTCGTCGTCGGCGTCAACACCAGCAGCTCCACCCCGAACAGCGCGCTGCAGAGCGCTGTCAACCGGGCCGTGCAGCTCGCCGGCACCACGAACGTGCCGATCGCCGTCACCGGTCACGCCGTCGGCAAGAACAGCAAGACCGGCGCGTTCATGTTCGGCCGCGGCCGCAATGCCGTGATGAACAGCCCCGCCACCACCGCGGCCGTGCAGGGCTTCGCCGCCAAGGGCGCGTACCCGTACATCTCGTTCCAGGACTTCGACACCGGCTCCCGCACCACGCCCTCGGGCGCGCACATCTTCGACCAGCTCGAGACGCTCACAAAGTACCCGGACGACGACCCGGACCGCCCGCTCATGCTCACCGGCGGCTACCGCGTCGGCGACAGCCGCCGCCTCGTCGCGGACACCCGCCGCCGCCTCGAGAAGGCTGCCGAGAAGTCGACGAGCAAGCCCGAGCGCAAGAAGATCCGCAACGCGATCGCCCGGCTCGACGACCCCGGCAACCGCGACCGGTTCCTCGCCGACTTCACGGCCGCGATCAGCGACGACATGCACTCCCGCGACCGACAGAAGCAGATCCACCCCCTGCTCCCGTACGCCCCCGAGCCCAACCTCTTCGTCGACGGCCTCCTCACCCGCGGCAACCCCGCCGTGCAGTTCGGCGACGGCGCCGCCGAATTCGGCCAGCTCAGCACAAACTTGAACCGCGCCTACGGCCAAGAGCTCGCCGCCGACTACGGCTTCACGTCACTGAGCCAGGTCCCGCTGGAGATCCAGCACGGGCAGCTGCAGGTCGACTCGCAGAACAACCGCCACCCCAGCCGCGGCCAGGGCTTCATGGTCGACTACGCCCGCTCCGCCGTCCCCACGGACTTGTCGCGCCTGGCAGCCGATGTGATCCTGGGCAAGTCGTTGCCGCAATCACACACGACGATGCTGACCGTTTCCGGGCGGTTCTTCGGCTACGACCCGCAGAACCCGATGCCGGGCGGGCCGCGGAACGCCAAGGCGGCCAAGGCAGGCACCGGGCTGTCCAAGTACCCGACGAGCTACCTGCCCCAGAGCGAGGGCGACAGGAAGCGGAAGGTGCCGCCGGTCAGCTACGCCTCCAGCGCCAACCCGTACGCGCAGCCGGCCCGCTATCCGGGCAACACCTCCATGTACACGCAG
>CAKUMG010001354.1 GCA_934667465.1 uncultured Actinoplanes sp.
GGTCACCATCAAGGAGCGCCTCGAGGCCGGCCAGTTCGAGGGTGACCTCGGCCTGAGCTGACCCGCCACCCCGCCGACCGGCGCTCGCCGACCGGCGCGGTTGTGGCCGGCGTTTGCCGGTCCGGCGCGGCCCGTCGGCCGGCGCTTGCCGGTCCGGCGCGGTCCGTCGGCCGGCGCTTGCCGGTCCGGCGCGGTCCGTCGGCCGGCGTTCTCCGGTCCGGCCGGTGGTCGCTGCACCGCTTCGAAGGTCCCCGCTCTCCGTGTGAGAGCGGGGACCTTCTGTTTTACCGGGGCCGAAAGTCGGGAATGATGATGACCATGAGGATCCTCCTGGCCGGCGCGTCCGGATTCCTGGGCACCCGGCTCGCCGACCGGCTGCGCGCGAGCGGGCACGACCTGACCCGGCTGGTCCGGCGCCCCGCGACCGCACCGGACGAGGCGACCTGGCAGCCCTCGGCCGGCCAGCTCGACCCCGCGCTGCTCGTCGCCGCCGACGCCGTCATCAACCTGGCCGGCACCGGCGTGGGCGACAAGCGGTGGACCCCCGGCTACAAGAGCCTGATCCGCAGCAGCCGCGTCGACACCGCGGGCACGATCGCGCACGGCATCCGCAAGCTGCCCGCCGAGGACCGCCCCCGCGTGCTGCTCCAGGGCTCCGCGGTCGGCTGGTACGGCGACACCGGCGACCGCGAGGCCACCGAGGAGGACCCCGCGGGCACGGGCTTCCTCTCCGACGTGTGCCGCGTGTGGGAGGCCGCCGCCCGCCCCGCCGAGGACGCGGGCACCCGGGTGGCGCTGCTCCGCACCGGCCTGCCCCTGGACGCCGAGGGCGGGCTCCTCAAGCCCCAGATGCCGCTGTTCCGCCTGGGCGCCGGCGCCAAACTCGGCGGCGGCAACCAGTGGGTCCCGTGGATCTCCCTGGTCGACTGGCTCGACGCGACCGAGTTCCTGCTGTCCCGCGACGACCTCAGCGGCCCGGTCAACCTGGTCGGCCCGGCCCCGGTCACCAACGCCGACTTCACCAAGGCCCTGGGCAAGGTCCTCCACCGCCCCGCCCTCCTCCAGGTCCCCGGCTTCGCCCTCCACGTGGCCCTCGGCGAGTTCGCCGGCGAAGCCCTCCGCAGCCAGCGCGTGATCCCGGCCGCCCTCAACCGCGCCGGCTTCACCTTCACCCACCCCACCATCGAACCCGCCCTCGCCGCCGCGGTAGGCGCCGAAACCCCCCCCCCCCCCACGCAGCCCGGCCCACCCCGCCGAACACAACGCCGCCTGGCCGCAACTGGCCCTGCCCGTTGCTGCCCGGCCGCAACTGGCCCTGCCCCACCGCACTGGCCCTGCCCCACCGCAGCCGGCCCTGCCCCACCGCACTGGCCGCGCCCCACCGCAGCCGGCCCTGCCTGACGCCGCCGAGCCCAGCGCCGTGCAGTCCGGCGTTACCTGGCCCAGCCCGGTACAACGCAGTCCGCCGCCGCTCGCCTCCGCGGCACGGCGTTATCCACAGAAGCGACTTGTCCACAGCCCGCCCACACGATCATGCGAAATCCGCGCACACTGTCCAGCGGGGGCTCCCCCTTGGGCGGGCGGGCTGGGACGAGTGGGCCGGCTGGGACGAGTAGGCCGCGACCTGCAAGCCGCGACGAGCGGGCGGGATCTGGCCGGCCACGACGGGCCGGCCGTGATCGGACGGCGGCGACGGGCCAGCGGAGCACGCCGCGGTGCCGCCTGGCGGGGGGACTGCGGTCCGGCTCGCCGCGCGGCGACCGGCACGGCTCAGTTTCGCGACAGCGCGGCGCGCGGTTCCGCTCGGCGCGACAGGGGCGGTAAGCGGGTCACGCACGGCCAGCGCGATGCGCGGTCCCCGCACGGCGCACCCCCGGGCACGTGCAGCACGACCGGAGCAATCAGCGCCCGCTCCGCGCAGCGCGGTCCAACGCGGTCCAGCGCAACCCACCCAGCACGAGCCCGGCCCAGCACGAGCCCGGCCCAGCACGAGCCCGGCCCAGCACGAGCCCGGCACGGCGGCAGTGCGGTCAGCGGCGGGCGGG
>CAKUMG010001355.1 GCA_934667465.1 uncultured Actinoplanes sp.
CGAGACGCGGCCGCAACCGGCTCCGGCGCCCGAACCCGTTCCGTCCACGCCAGAGCCCGCCCCGGCCCCGGCGCCGGACCCGAGCGCCGCGCGGGCGCTCCACGCCCCGTCGTCGTCGCGCGCGACGCCGACCAACTTCTCGGCGGAGCGAGCCCTCGGCATGCGTACTCGCGACATTTCGCCACCATAGCGCCGCCGACCGCGAGCCGAGTCCCGCAACGCCGCCCGCCCCGCGGCCTCCTGATCAACGACACCGGCCGACCGGCGACGCGGCTTCCCGCGACCCGATCCGTACACTGCCCGCCGTGCCACACGAGCTCCTCCTGCTGCGCCCGTTCCCCTTCGCGGACGGGCGGTTCCCGCCGGACCTGGGTGCCATCGCCCACTGGACCGTCGCCCGCTGCGAGCGGCCCGCGCTCGAGGTCTACCACGACCACGACAACTACTGGCTCGTCCTCGACGGCGTCACCGACCCCCTCGCCCCCGACTCGACGATCGTGGACGCCCTCACCCACCTGTCCGCCGACGACCCCACCCTGGCCGGCCTCGCCACCCTCCCGCCCGGCCACGTCGCCACCCGCCGCCACCCCACCGACCCCTGGCGCATCGCCGAGATGGAACCCGAGGACGACCCCGCATGACCGCGCCCTGGGGCAGCACCATCCCCGTCGTCCGTCCCACCGCCGAGGACGTCGCGCGGTGGCGCCTACCCGCCGCGCAGCTCACCGCCCTGCTCTCCTGGGGTGTGCCGCAGATCGAAGACCTCGTGGAGACGACAGGCTTCGACGGCCACCGGCTGGCCGGCCGCCCGCCGGAACCGCCCTTCGTCGTGGTGCCGGACACCGGCGAGGTGCTCCAGAACGGCTGCCTCATCAACTCGTCCGTCGAACTGTGGCTGCGCTCCGTTGGCCTGGTCGCCGATTGGCTGGCGACTTCCGAGGCGTACGAGCACTACGACAACCACGGCCAAGCGTGCGCCTTCTGCGCCGAAGCGCACTGCGGCGACAAGGCGTGCTTCTACTACGACGAGGTGCACTGGCACGACGACGACGCGGACCCCGGCGCGGCCCGGACGGTGGAGGACCGCGTCCTCGACGAGCTGGCGGCCCTCCGCGATCGGATCGCCGTCCTCGACCCGCCCGCCGTGGGCGACGGCAACCACGCGAACCATTTCTGGCCGGCAACCCTCGACCGCTGGCTGTTCTGACCGGCCGCCACGCCGTCACCCGAGGCGGACCTGCTACGGGGCGAGTTCCTCGATCGTCAGCCCAGTATCGCGCAGGATGCTGCGCAAGGTGCCCTTGGCGACGTCCCGGCCGCCGTGCAGTGGAACGGAGGTTCCCCGGCCATCCGGATGCCGCATGATGTGGTGGCTGCCACTGATGCGTGCCACCTTGAAGCCGTGCCGCTCAAGGGCCCGCACGACGCGGACTCCGGAGACGGCGGGCAGCGGGGGCATCAGGCAGCGATGGTGACGGACATTTCGCGGGGCACGCCGAATTCCTCGATCAGGCCGACCAGGGCTACCCGGAGGTCTGCCAACGCCTCTTCTTCCGTCTCGCCCTCACCATTGGCGCCGACGCCGGGGCGGAGCTGCGCATGGGCGCACCAGACGCCGTCCTCGTCCTGCTCGACGACGACCGGCACGGTGACGGTGACGGGGTCTGACACGCCGTCGATGATAGCGCGATCGCGGGCCGAGCGCGTCCATGCATAACCGCCCGTCATAGTCGCGGCCGTGACGGCTCAGCCCAGGTTGGGCGTGCGGGGTCGCGGCGCCACCGGCGCGTCGGGGGGACCGGCGAGCAGGGCCGCCAGCTCGCGCACGTCCGCCCGCGTGCCGGTCAGCGCGCCGGCCAGCCCCGGGCGTTCGTCAGCTCCGTGTTCACGTAGTTCGCATAGGCCTTGTCCAACAGGACCGCGATCCGGCCGAGCAGGCCGCTGTCCGCGCCGAACAGCGCCGAGCTGGCGTTCTCCCAATCCGTCTGATATCCGCGGGACCGCTGCTGGTTCTCACCCTTCCAGGAGGTCTCGGTCGGGGTC
>CAKUMG010001356.1 GCA_934667465.1 uncultured Actinoplanes sp.
GTTGACGATAAAATTGCAAGGGGAGAAGAGCTTCCTTTGCTGGCAGGTGTTCCAATGACATTAAAGGATAATATATTATACTTTTTCTAAGACATTTTCTTTGACGAGAAACTAGAATGAGTGAGGAAAAACAACTCAACTCGCTATGACTTACAAAACAGCATGAGGCAGTGCCGTCCCGATAGTCGTCGTTGAGACCAAACAGACGCAGTTGTACTTTTCGTCGACGAGCTCGGGGTGTTTTCCCTTCAGCTTGAAGAACTCAGCTCAGGTGATGAGGCTGTCGGAGCCTGCCTGGTGCATCGTGCCAATCCGCTGGACGTCGAGGTTGGTCGCGATCGCCTGCAGCGAGCCGTGGTAGCCCTGCCTGATGTTCGAATGATGTGCTTCAGGTCGTTCACGTTCGGGGAGAAGTCAGGACCTTCGCGTAATCTGCTCGATGTCTGGCGGCAGCTTCTCGCACCTCAGCAGCTTGAGCATGTAGCCGAAGTCGTACCCGAGTGGAACGTCAGCCAGTGCGTCTTCGTTCTGGACGAGCCCGGAGGCCATGATCGCCTCGCCGAAGTCCTCCGGCGGGATCCCCGCGGAGCCGATCTTCTGGAAGTTGATCCCGGCGTTCGTCAGCAGCTGGATCGACTCGTCCGACGACTCGTCGTCCGTCGAGTCGAACTGTTAGCGGAACGTGTAGTACGGTCGGGCGGCCCGGTAGTACGCCAGGTAGCCCTCCGGCGTGTACGACGTGTTCAGGAAGTCGTGCTCGGCGGCGGACGCGAGCAGCTCGGCCCGCTGGCCGGCGCTCAGACTGTCGAAGGCGCCACGCACGGTGACCCTGATCCCACGGTTCATGGCCGCGACGCTATCCACCGGGCGGCGTGCCTGCACCCGAATTATCGTGGTCTCCGGCGTGCCGCCGCCCGGGCCGGGTGTCACCGGTGCGATGGACGCGACCGCGCGGGCGGGCTCCGCGGCGGAGCGGGAAGCGTAGGCTGGCCGCGGCGGAGACCGGGAGGAGAGCAGTGGTGAAGCAGGCGCAGCGGCTGAGGAGCGTTCGGTATGACATCCGTGGGCCGGTGCTGCGCCGCGCACAGGAGCTGGAGGCGGCCGGCCACCGGATCCTGAAGCTGAACCTCGGCAATCCGGCGCCGTGGGGCATGAACACGCCTGACCCGATCATGGCGGACGTGGTGCAGAACCTCGGCGCGGCGCAGGGTTACAGCGACGCACGCGGCATCTACTCCGCGCGGGTCGCGGTCGCGCAGTACTACCAGTCGCGTGGCGTGACCGAGGTGCAGCCGGACGACGTGATGCTCGGCAACGGCGTGTCCGAGCTGATCGTGATGACCATGCAGGCCCTGCTGGACACCGGCGACGAGGTGCTGGTGCCGAGCCCGGACTACCCGCTGTGGACCGGCGCGGTGACGCTGTGCGGCGGGCGGCCGGTGCACTACCGGTGCGACGAGAGCCAGGGCTGGCTGCCGGATCTGGAGCACATGGCCGCGCAGATCACGCCGAACACGCGGGCCATGGTGATCATCAACCCGAACAATCCGACCGGCGCGGTCTACTCGCGCGAGGTGCTGCTCGGCATGCTGGAGCTGGCCCGCACGCACGGGCTGATGGTGCTGGCGGACGAGATCTACGACAAGATCATCTTTGACGGCGCGGTGCACCACACCGCGGCCGCGCTCGCCCCGGACGTACCGGTGATCAGCATGGGTGGTCTGTCGAAGACGTACCGCGCCGCGGGTTTCCGGTCCGGCTGGCTCGCGATGAGCGGCTTCACCGCGCGGGACACCGAGTACGTCGACGGCCTGCAGCTGCTGGCGAACATGCGGCTCTGCCCGAACGTGCCGGCCCAGCACGCGGTGCAGACCGCGCTCGGCGGGTACCAGAGCATCGAGCGGCTGATCGAGCCCGGCGGCCGGCTCTACGAGCAGCGCACGCACGCGTGGCGGAAGATCACCGCGATCCCCGGCGTCGACTGCGTGCGGCCGGACGGCGCGCTCTACCTCTTCGCCCGGCTCGACCCGGCCGTGCACAAG
>CAKUMG010001357.1 GCA_934667465.1 uncultured Actinoplanes sp.
CGGCAGCGGTCGTGGTGCCGGACGGGGACTGAGCCGGTTCGGGCCGTGCGCCGGTCTGGGCCGTGCGCCGGTCTGGGCCGTGCGCCGGTTTGGGCCGTGCGCCTCGTCGTCGGCGCGAGCGGGGCGACGCGCCCGATGCTGTGCCGCTCGGGCCCGGCGCGAGGCGGTGGTAAGGCCGC
This sequence comes from uncultured Actinoplanes sp., assembly GCA_934667465.1. Taxonomy (GTDB): domain Bacteria; phylum Actinomycetota; class Actinomycetes; order Mycobacteriales; family Micromonosporaceae; genus Actinoplanes. The sequence goes on from CAKUMG010001357.1 coordinate 180, forward strand.
CGGGGCCGGCCGGGCCGCGCCCGCTGGCAGGTCTGCCGGGGGGCGGCTCCCGGCCCTGCGGGGACGGGTCCGGGGCTTGGGGTGGATCGCTGTGCGCGGTGGTGGTGACACGTGGTGTGAGCTGGGGTGAGGGTGGAATACGGGTGTCCGTTCTCACCGTTTCCCCAGTGGGCGGATCGGGATCGAGCGCCTACGGCGAGTGGTTTCCGCTGCTCCCGGGCGGATGTCCGGCGGGCCGGCTCCGAGGGGGCCGGGCGGCGGGGCGTCCCCCGGGGGTTGGGGATCGGGTAGCGGACACGATGTCCGGCCGCCCGGGGTGGGCTCGTCGGCCTAGGATGCAGTGTCCCGCCGGACCGGGCGGGACGCTGGGGATGCGGAGGAAGTGCGTGACCGAGTCGATGCCGGACTTCGCTCCGGAGCCGACGCCCGAGGAGGCCGGCACGGACCTCGTCGTGGTGACCGGGGTTTCCGGCGGCGGCCGCAGCACGGTCGCCCGGGCCCTGGAGAACGTCGGCTTCTACGTCGTCGACAACCTGCCCCAGGCGCTGATGCTCGACATGGCGCAGCTCGCGTTCGCCGCGGGCGGTGCCGCGCGGCGTACGGCCATGGTTCTCGATGTGCGCAGCCGGGCCTTCTCCACCGACCTCGCCGGAGCGGTGCGCGCGCTCAAGGACCGCGGTTTCTCGCCGCGCGTGGTGTTCGTCGACGCCGACGACGAGGTACTGATCCGGCGCTTCGAGTCGGTGCGCCGCTCGCACCCGCTGCAGGGCGACGGCCGGCTCGCCGACGGGATCGCCGCCGAGCGCAAGCTGCTCGAGGAGGCGCGCGAGCAGTCCGACGTGATCATCGACACCAGTCACCTCAACGTCAACCAGCTGCGGCGCCGCGTCGAGGAGCTCTTCGGCGGCGAGGACGCCCGGCGGTTGCGGATCACCGTGCTGTCGTTCGGTTTCAAGTACGGGCTGCCGCCGGACGCCGACTACGTGCTGGACGCCCGGTTCCTGCCCAACCCGTTCTGGGTGCCGGAGCTGCGCGAGCACACCGGGCTCGAGGAGGGCGTCAGCAACTACGTCCTCGGGCAGGAGGGTGCGGGCGACTTCGTGGGCACCTACGCGAACCTGATCGCGGCCACCGCGCCCGGTTTCGAGCGCGAGGGCAAGCGCTACCTGACCGTCGCCGTCGGGTGCACCGGCGGCAAGCACCGCAGCGTCGCGATCGCCGAGGAGCTGACCGCCCGGCTGCGCGACATCCGGCTGTCCGCGCACCCCTCGCACCGCGACCTGGGGCGCGAGTGACGGCCCCGCACCAGGGTCGGGAGGGCGCCGCCGGGCAGAGTGCGGCGCCGGATGCGGGTGTGGCATCGATCGGCGGTGGGGCGCCCGAGGCGTTTGCGGCGCCGGATGCGGGTGTGGCATCGATCGGCGGTGGGGCGCCCGGTGCGGGTGCGGCGCCGCTGAGAGTGGTGGCGTTCGGTGGGGGGCACGGGCTGGCGGCGTCGCTGAAGGCGCTGCGGCACTGCGCGGCCGACACCGGCGCCGAGCTGGACATCACCGCGGTCGTCACGGTCGGCGACAACGGTGGGTCGAGCGGGCGGTTGCGTGCCGAGCGTGATGCCCAGCTGCCGCCGGGCGACCTGCGGATGGCGCTGGCGGCGCTGGCCGGCGACACGGACGGGCACCAGATGACGGTGCGCCTGCTGCAGCACCGGTTCGCGCCGGTCGGCAATCCCGACCGGCGTGCCGATGCGGGTGCTGCTTCGGCGGGGAGCCACGACGACGCAGCCTCGGCAGAGGGCGGCCTGGATGCTGCTTCGACGGCGGATGCCGCGGGTGTCGCTTACGCCGAGGGCGCCGCGGG
>CAKUMG010001358.1 GCA_934667465.1 uncultured Actinoplanes sp.
GACCAGCTCGCGCTCCTCGACGACCGCCCGCCACCGGACGCCGCCGGCGCCGCCGTGCTGGGCCAGATCGGCCGGGAGCACCGCCGCGGCGTACGCGACTGGATCGCGTTCCTCGCCACCGGCATCGCCACCGACCTGGTGGCCCGCCGCCTGACCCGCTCCGGGCTGGTCCGGCCGGCCAAGCGCCTCGGCGTCTTCGGCAGCCGCCTGATCTATCCGCCGGCCGACACGGTGGTCTCCGGCCGCCCGGCCTCCCGCCTGCGGATCGCGGCCGACCGCCGCGAGCCGCTCTGCCCCGCCGACCTGACGCTGGCCGGGCTGGTCCTCGCGACCGGCCTGGACCAGCACGCGCTGGTCGCGCTCGACCCGCTCGGGCGCGACCACCTCCTCAACCAGGTGCGCCGGCGGCTGCCGGTCGCGCTGCAGCAGCTCGTCGGTCACGCGGAAGCCGCGGTCGGCGACGCGGTCATGGCCCGGCGGGCCTGACCCGGGTGCCCCGCGGACCCGGACGGCCCGCGGGGCACCGCGAACCCCCCTCACCCCGAAAAGAGGCTCTCGTGCCATACACCCCCGCAGCCACCGCGACGACGGCCCGGCTGTCGACAGCCCTGGCCCGCGACCGGCTCGGCGTCGCCGCCGTCGTGTTCTTCGTCATGTCGGCCGCCGCGCCGCTGACCGTGGTCGCCGGCGCCGTGCCCACCGGGCTCGCCGTCACCGGCCTGGTCGCGATGCCTGTCGCCTATCTCGCCGTCGCGCTCGTGCTGGCAATCTTCTCGGTCGGCTACATCGCGATGGCGCGGCACATCGCCAACGCCGGCGCGTTCTACGCCTACGTCGCCCGGGGGCTCGGCCGCCCGCTCGGCGTCGGTACGGCCTGGGTCGCGCTCGCCGCGTACAACAGCTTCCAGGTGGCCGCCTACGGCGGCTTCGGCGCGATCGCCGCGCCCCTGATCTCCGGCTGGACCGGCGCCGACCTGCCGTGGTGGGTCCTCGCGATCGGGGCCTGGGGCCTGGTGGCGCTGCTCGGCGTGCGCGACGTAGCCGTCAATGGGCGAGTGCTCGCCACGCTGCTGGTCGCCGAGATCGTGGTCGTGGCGGCGTTCAGCGTGGCCGACCTGTTCGCGACCGGGTTCCGGCCCGACCCGGCAGCCCTCGATCCGTCCGGGCTCACCGGCCCGGGCGCGGGCGCGCTGCTCGTCATGGCGGTCACCGGCTTCGTGGGCTTCGAGCAGTCCGTGGTCTTCAGCGAGGAGTCCCGCGACCCGCGCCGCACGGTGCCCCGGGCCACGTACGTCGCCATCGCCCTGATCGCCTTCCTGTACGGGTTCGCCGCGTGGGCCCTGATCTCGGCCACCGGCGGCCGGGCCGTCGAGCGGGCCGCCGCCGAGGGGCCGGAGCTGTTCTTCACGCTCGCCGCCGACCGGCTCGGGACCGGGGCCGTCCACCTCGGGCACGCCCTCTTCCTGACCTCGCTGATCGCGGCCATGATCTCGTTCCACCACATCATCGCCCGCTACATGTTCTCGCTGGGCCGCGAGGGCGTGCTGCCCCGCGCGTTCGGCCGGACCGTCCCGGGCACCGGCGCGCCGAAGAACGGCTCGCTCGCCCAGTCGGCGGCCGGGCTGGCCGTCATCGTGACGTTCGCGGTGGCCGGCTGGGACCCGCTGGTGCAGCTGTTCTTCTGGGGCGGCAGCGCCGGCGGGCTCGGGGTGCTGCTGCTGATCACGGTCACCGCGGTCGCGGTGCTCGGCTACTTCGCCCGCCACCCGCGGATCGAGAACGCCTGGCGCCGGATCGTCGCGCAGGGCACCGGCGCGCTGCTGCTGGGCGCCGTGTCGTACCTCGCGGTCAGCAACATGGCGATGCTCTTCGGCGTGCCGCCCGGCTCGGTGCTGACCTGGGCGGTCCCGGCCGCGTTCGGCCTGCTCGCGCTGCTCGGCGCCGGCTGGGCGCTGATCCTGCGGCGCACCCGCCCCGGCGTCTACGAGGGCATCGGCCGCGGCGCCCGCAGCGGCCGCACCTTCGCCTTCGGCG
>CAKUMG010001359.1 GCA_934667465.1 uncultured Actinoplanes sp.
CGCCGGAGGAGGAGCACGCCGAGGTGATCCGGGTCCTGGCGGCGCTGCGGGAGGGCTCCGCCTATGCCCGGCTGGCCACCTCCCTGCTCGCGCCCGACCAGGCCGCCTGGGTCGAGGAGGACGTGGCGTCCGCCGTCGCCGACAAGGACAGCTACCGCGCGGCGGTGCTGACCGCCTCGGCCGGCACCGCGGCACAGGCGGAGGCGATCGCGGAGATCCTCGGCGACCAGGCCTACCTCGTCGTGACGTCGCTGCCCCTGCTGACCTCGCTGATCGAGGGCGTCGGTCCCGGCGCGGCGGACGCGCTGTTCCACTGGCTCGACACACCGCAGTACGACGCGGAGATCCGGCGGCGCCTGCTCGGCCTGCTGGCGATGCTGCCGGGCGATGCCGTGATGACCGGCCTCGTCGAGCGGGCCGGCGCCAAATACGTCACCCCGGCCCTGCTGGAGGCGGCCGGGCGGTTCCCCGTGCGGGCCCTGCGGATCCTCGCCGGGCACGCCGCCGACCCGGTCGTCGCCGACCTGCTGCGGGGGCACGTGCTCGCCCACCGCGACGTGGCCGACACCGTGCTGCCCGAGCTTCCCGCCGAGGCCGCGAGCCGGGTCGAGGCCATCGTGGAGGCCGCCGCGGCCGTGGTGATCGCGCCCGGGTCGGCCGTGCCGCCGCTGCTCGTGGACCCGCCCTGGCAGCAGAAGCGCAAAGCGGCCAAGCCGGTCGTCGTCGCGGGTCTGGAGTGCACCGACGCCCCGGCGGTGCACTGGCTTCCCGGCGAGCGGGAGGCCTGGCGCAACACGAACTTCTACCGCGCCGTCCCGCTGCGGGGGCAGACCGCCTTCGACTGGCCCGAGGTCAGCCGGCGGGTCCTGGCCCTGAAATCCGGCTGGAACGAGGGCGCGACGCTGCTCATGGAGGCCCCCCGCCAGGTCGCGCTGCCGGTGCTCCGGGGGTGGCATCCGCGCGAGACTTGGGAGGCGGGGTCCTGGTTCCGGCCCGTCGCCGACCGGTTCGAGCTGGAGGCGCTGCGGCTCGGGATCGAGATGGCGCGCCGGGCGCCCGCCGAGATGATCCCGGCGCTGATGCCCTTCGCCGCCCCCGAGGTCGCGCTGCTGATGGCCGACGCGTTCGCCCGGCTCAAGAGCGTGCGTGCCGCCGCCCACTCCTGGCTGCTGCGGCATCCCGGCCCCGCTGCGCGGGCGCTGGTGCCGCCGGCCCTGAGCAAACCCGGCACGAGCCGGCGCCATGCCGAGCAGGTGCTGCTCATGCTGCACGCGACCGGTCACACCGACGCGGTCCGCGCGGCCGCCGACAGCTACGGCCCGGCAGCCGCCGAGGTGATCGGCACGCTGCTCGCGACCGACCCGCTCACCGTCCTGCCCGGCCGCATCCCGCCGCTGCCGGCCTGGGCGGTCCCCGAGCTGCTGCCACCGGTGCAGCTGCGTGACGGCTCCGGCGCCCTGCCGGCCGAGGCCGTCACGCATCTCGTGACGGCGCTGTCGGCCTCGCGGCTCGACGATCCCTATGCGGGGCTCGCGATCGTCAAGCGGGCCTGCGACCCGGAGAGCCTGGCCGAGTTCGGCTGGGGCCTCTTCCGCCGGTGGATGGCCGCCGGGGCGGCCGGCAAGGAGGGCTGGGCGCTGGAGGCGCTGGGCCCGACGGGCAACGACGAGACCGTGCGCAGGCTCGCGCCGCAGATCCTCGCCTGGCCCGGCGACGGCGGGCACGCGCGGGCCGTCACCGGCGTCAACGTGCTCGCGGCCATCGGCACCGACGTCGCCCTCATGCACCTGCACGGGATCAGCCAGCGCGCCAAGTTCAAGGGGCTCAAGACCGCCGCGGCGCGCACGATGGAGGAGGTCGCCGCCGGGCTGGGCCTGAGCGCCGAGCAGCTCGCCGACCGGCTGGTGCCCGACTTCGGGCTGTCGGCCGACGGCAGCCTGCGGCTCGACTACGGCCCGCGGCAGTTCACCGTCGGGTTCGACGAGCAGCTGCGCCCCTACGTCGCGGACGACACCGGCAAGCGGCTCAAGGC
>CAKUMG010001360.1 GCA_934667465.1 uncultured Actinoplanes sp.
GCGACTCGGGGGCGGGCGACGAGACCTCGGGCGAATCGGAGGAGGGCGCCTCGGAGGCGGGTGAGGCGGAAGGGGCGGGAGCGGTCGCGGCGGGGCGGGTGCGGCGCGGCCGGGGCGCGGGGACCTCGACCCCGTCGAGCCGGTCGTAGAACAGGAACTCGTCGCAGGCAGGCGGCAGCAGCGCCGACGTGGTCCGCTCGACGCCGACGCCGATCACGCGCTTGTTGAGCTCGCGCAGCTTGTGGACCAGCGGGGTGAAGTCGCTGTCGCCGGTGCACAGCACGAACGTCGAGATGTAGTCGCGTTCGAAGGCCAGTTCGAGCGCGTCCACGACCATCTTGATGTCCGCGGCATTCTTGCGGGACGCGCCCATCTTCTGCGGAATGTCGATCAGTTCGACGTGCGAGCGCGTCAGCATGCGCCGGTCGTCGTCGAAATAGGACCAGTCCGCGTACGCGCGGCGGACCACCACGCGGCCCCGCTCGGCGAGCGCGTCGGCGACCGGCCGGAGCTCGAACTTCATGCCGCCGAGATGGTCGCGTGCTCCGATCGCCAGGTTCTCGTAGTCCAGGAACAGGGCGATGCGCTCTTCGTGATCCACTCGGTCAGCGTACGCGGTGCCGGGCACCGACGCGCTGACCGGCACGGATGCAACAAAGCTGCACATTGTTGTCATTGACTCTCATATATGCGTGATGGCAGATTTCAGCCACGGGAGCTCCGAAGGAATGGCTCCGAGAATGCGCATTCATCGAGGGGGATCGTCATGGCAGCATCCCATCGCGCCCGCTTGTGGCGGCGGACGGCCGGGGCCGGCGTCCTGGCCGGCGTGGTCGCCACCGCGCTGGCCGTGACCGTGGCCGGCGCCGAGGCCGCGACCGTCTTCACCGACGGCTTCGAGTCCGGGTCGGCGAGCGGCTGGTCGACGTCGTGGACGGGGCCGTCGCGGCGGTCGGCGGCATCGGCGGGCTCGACCGGGCCGCCTGCCGGGCCCGGGCCACGGCATCCAGGTTGAAGCGCATCTCCCGCTTGAGGTTGGACTTGACCGAGCAGCAGGTGCGCTCCCCCTCCGTGATGCGCGTGAGCGGGCAGGCCGCGCCCTGGCAGCCGGGAAGGACGTAGCAGGTCTGGCAGAGCGAATCCGTCTCGAAGTGCGGCGCCACCCACTTGAGCAGGTTGGCGTCGTCCACCTCCAGCCGCCCGTCGGGATGGATGCGGCCCACGACGTTCTCCGGCAGGTCGTCCAGCACCACGGTGCACTTCATCAGCTTGCCCGTGGCGCCCACGATGAAGTGGTACGGCCGCCCGGCGTAGCACACCTGGCTGCCCGGCGACGCTACCGAGTCGATGCCGCCCTCCGGCCGCAGCCCCCGCTGGATGGCGTCGGAGCGCAGCTCGTCCAGCACGTAGCGGTGCTCGGACACGCCGCAGGTGTTGAGCGCGTCGTCGTTGGGGCCGCCCCACTTGCCCACCTGGCGAAAGCGGAGGGCAAAGCGCCGGTCGCCCGCGAAGTCCTCGCTCAGCTGCTCCAGGAAGGGCCCCAGGCGCAGGTAGTTGTCGCGGTCAAAGTTCACGCGCACGGTGATCTTGAAGTCCTCGCGGCGCTGCTTCATCCCCCGCAGGTTCTCCATGATGGTGTGCCAGGTGCCGCTGCCGTCGCGCCCCACGCGCTTGCAGTCGTGCTCCTCGGCCATCCCGTCCACGGTGATCTGGTAGCTGTTCGTGCCCCACTCCAGCAGCCGGGTCGCGCGCTCCTCCGTAAGCAGGTAGCCGTTGGTGGTCATGTGGCTGGTGAAGGCCAGGCCGTACCGGTCGGCCGTGGCGCGAAAGAACGGCGCCAGCTCCTCGATGGCCTCCCACCCGTACAGCGGCTCCCCCCCGAACCACCCCGCGCTCAGCTCGCGCAGCCGCGGGGCCCGCTGCTCCACCAGCGCCCGCACCCCCTGCCGCACCTCGGGGCGCATGGTGCCGTTGCGGAACTTCTCGTAGCAGTACACGCAGCGGAAGTTGCAGTCCTCGCTGGCCAGCAGG
>CAKUMG010001361.1 GCA_934667465.1 uncultured Actinoplanes sp.
TGCTCGGCGGCCGACGGGCTCTGGGCGGTGAGGTTGCGCACGTGGCCGGCGTGGGCGTCGAGGGTGGGCTCTGCCAGCCAGGCGGCGACCACGGCGGCGGCGCCGTCGATGCCTCGTGCGGTCTCCTGCATGATGTCAACGTAAGACATATCGCGGTCGCGCCGCTGGCAAACAGACGAAAGGCCCACCCCACGATGCGTACGCTGTCAGTCCTGCCCGTGGCGTTGCTGGTGGCCCTGGCCGCGGGGTGCACCGGCGGTCAGGACGACGCCGCGCCGCAGCCCGCCCCGTCGACGGTGGCCGGGTCGCCGCCGCCGTGGAGCGAGCCGGCCGACTACACCTACGTGGTGGAGCGGCGCTGCGAGGGCAAGCCGTCGATGGGGACCTACGAGGTGACCGTGGCCGGGGGCGAGGTGGCGGCGCTGAAGCGTACGGACGGCAAGACCGCCTCCGGGGAGGAGGAGATCGACCTGCCGACGCTCGGCGGGCTCGTCGAGCTGGCGCAGACCGCCTCCGACGACGGCGGGCAAATGAGCGTGACGTCGTCGGCGGACGACGGGCATCCGGTCGAGGTGTCGTTCGACGTCTCCGAAGGTGCGACCAACGAGGACAACACGTGCTTCCACGTGACGGCCTACACGCCTGCCTCGTGAGCCCGGCACGCGCGCAACGTGCGAGCGATGTCGCTGCTCGCAGTCTGGAGGCGGTGCGAATTCCTGGATCGGCGCGGGCATGGCGCCCCTGTCATCAAGGTTTGTGTCGGAGGTCCGCTCATCGTCGCGATGAGGAAGGTGAGCGCACAGCGGCGGGCCGGATCGCTCGCTGGTGGGGACGGGTAGCGGTGGAGCCCTCGATTGTGCAGGCCGGCGGGGTCGACGGCTGCCACGGCGAGGGTGTCACGGATCAGCGAGAGCAATTTCTCCGCGACAGGGCGGGCAGGGCGCGCCAAGGCCGGCGCATAGCGGGTGCAGGCGGTGCTCTCGCACTCGACCGCCTCGGCCGCCTTGCCCTCAGCCACCTCGCCGGCGAGCATGGCCTTCGCGAGCTTCACGCGGCCCGGCACGGTCTAGGTTCTGTCTCTTAGATCATCGTGGCGATCATGGATGTCGATCGTTGAGCAGGTGTGGCACGTGGTGATCTGACGAACCAGGAATGGGCGGTGCTGGCGCCGTTGCTGCCGGGCCAGCCGGTGCAGGGCCGGCGGTGGCGTGATCACCGGCAGGTGATCAACGCGATCTGCTGGGTCAAACGCACCGGCTCGCCGTGGCGGGACCTGCCCGAACGTTACGGGCCGTGGAAAACGGCGTATCAGCGGTTCCGCCGCTGGGCCGCCGACGGCACCTGGGCGAGGTTGAAAGCCCAGGTCGTCACGCTGGCTGAACTCGACAACGACATCGACTGGGGCGCTCAGGTCGACGCGACGATCGTGCGTGCCCATCAGCATGCGGCCGGGGCGGCAAAAAGGGGCTCGACATCGCCGCAACGCAGGCACGCGAAGGGATCGGACGCTCCCGCGGCGGGCTGACCACGAAGATCCACACGCTGGCCGACGGCCGGGGCCGGTCCCTGGCCACACTGATCACACCGGGTCAAGCCGCCGACACCCAGCAGCTGATCCCGTTGCTCGACCAGGTTCGGGTGGCCACGCCCGGACCGGGCCGCCCGCGTCTGCGTCCGACTTCGTTAACCGGCGACCGGGCGTATTCGTCACGGGCCAACCGTCAGGCGTTGCGCGACAAGCACATCACCACGACGATCCCGCAACCACGAGATCAGATCGCCAACCGGCTCCGCAAAGGCCGTCGCGGCGGCCGGCCACCCGCGTTCGACCCGGCCGCCTACAAGCGCCGTAACCAGGTCGAACGTGGCTTCAACCGGCGCAAGCACTGGCGCGGACTCGCCACCCGTTACGACAAGCTCGGCGCCCACTTCCAGGCCACCCTCGACCTCGTCGAGATGCTCGACTGGCTCCGCGCCGTGCCCGACGGCCCCAAGATCTAAGAGACAGAACCTACGGGCAGGGGCACGTTC
>CAKUMG010001362.1 GCA_934667465.1 uncultured Actinoplanes sp.
GAGCACGCCGACGCGCAGGGTGGCGCGCTGCCGGCCGTCGTCCGGGCGCACGGCGGGTTCGCCGACGTCGAGGACCACCCCGACCTGGCCGGACGGCCCCGGTTCACCACCGCCCGACGGGCCTGAGCCCGCGGTGGGGGAGACTCCTCTCCCGTGGCTGACCTCTTCGACTGCACCGATCCGGAGCAGCGCGCCGCCGGCCTCGCCGCCGCGGCCGCCGCCGTCGCGCGCGGCGAGCTGGTGCTGCTGCCCACCGACACCGTCTACGGCGTGGGGGCCGACGCCTTCACGCCCGCGGCCGTCACCGCGCTCCTGGCCGCCAAGAACCGCGGACGCACGATGCCCGTCCCCGTCCTGATCGGGGAGGCCTCGACCCTGGCCGGGCTGGTGGTCGACCTCCCGCCGGTCGCCCGGGAGCTGGCCCAGGCGTTCTGGCCGGGCGGGCTCACCCTCGTGCTCGAGCACGCGCCGTCGCTGGCCTGGGACCTCGGCGACGCCGAGGGCACCGTCGCCGTCCGGCTCCCCGACGACGACGTCGCCCGCGACCTGCTGCGCCGCACCGGGCCCCTCGCCGTGTCCAGCGCCAACCGCTCCGGCCGACCGGCGGCGACGACGGCCCGGCAGGCGGTCGAGCAGCTCGGCGACCACGCGGCCGTGGCGCTGGACGGCGGACCCCGCGAGGGATCGGGCGCGAGCACGATCGTCGACTGCACCGGCCCCGTGCCGCGGGTGCTGCGGGTGGGCGCGCTCCCCGTCGACCGGCTGCGCGACGTGGTCCCCGGCATCACCGACTAGCGGGCCCGTCCAGGGTCAGGCACTACCGTGGGACCCACCCCCGCTGCCCGTCCGGGCGTCGCGGGTAGCAGCTGCGAGTCGATCGAGTGGGGGTCCGACCCGTGCGCGAGTACGCCGTCGTCCTGCTCACCGCCGCGCTGGTCACCTTCCTGACCACCCCGGTGGTGCGGACGGTCGCCGTCCGCTTCCGGATGATGGCCGCGCCCCGCGAGCGCGACGTGCACTCCATCCCCACGCCGCGCGGCGGCGGCGTGGCCATGTACCTCGGCGTGGTCGCGGCGGTGCTGGTGGCCAGCCGGCTGCCGGCCCTCCAGCGGACGTTCGAGGACACCCAGACGTACGCCGTCCTGGTCGGCGGGGGCCTCATCTGCGCCCTCGGGGTGCTGGACGACAAGTGGGGCCTGGACGCCCTGACGAAACTCACCGGGCAGATCGCCGCCGCGGGCGTCATGGGGCTGCTCGGCGTGCAGCTGTCCATCCTGTTCCTGCCGGTGGCCGACATCGGCACCATCTCGCTGGGGCCCGACGTCGGGCTGCCGCTGACCATCCTGCTCACCGCGCTGGTCGTGAACGCGCTCAACTTCATCGACGGGCTGGACGGTCTGGCCGCCGGCGTCTCGGCGATCGCCGCCCTGGCCTTCTTCGCCTACAGCTACCACCTGGGTGTGGTCGGGTACGACGACGTGGCCAGCGCACCGGCCCTGATCACCGCCGTCCTGGCCGGCGCCTGCCTGGGCTTCCTGCCGCACAACTTCAGCCCGGCGCGGATCTTCATGGGCGACTCGGGCTCGATGCTCGTCGGACTGATGCTGTCGGCCGCCGCGGTCAGCGCCACCGGTCGCGTCGACGCCCAGACCTTCGACTCCGCGGCCAGCCTGCTGCCCCTGACGCTGCCGCTGCTCGTGCCGGTCGCGGTGCTCTTCATCCCGTTCGTCGACCTGGTCCTGGCCGTCGTCCGCCGGACCCGCCGCGGACAGTCGCCGTTCTCACCGGACAAGATGCACCTGCACCACCGGCTGCTGTCCATCGGGCACTCGCACCGCCGGGCGGTGCTGACCATGTACTTCTGGGCGGCTCTCCTGTCCTTCGGCGCGGTGGCCCTCTCGATCACCGGCGGGACGGCGGAGCTGCTCGTCGTGATCGGAGTCCTGCTCGCCGTGGGTGTCGTCGTCGTCCTCAGCCCGCACACCCGCCGGGCGGCCCGCGAGGCCCGCGCGGCCGAGATC
>CAKUMG010001363.1 GCA_934667465.1 uncultured Actinoplanes sp.
GACCGCCAAGGACTACGCCGCCATGTACCGCCACGTCATCACCCGCCTGCGCGCCCAGGGCGTGACCAACATGGTCAACGTGATCGCCTACATGGGCAACGAGAAGTGGATGGCGCAGTCCTGGTGGAAGGACCTCTACCCGGGTGACGACGTCGTCGACTGGATGGGCCTCGACTCCTACGTGAGCGCCGAGAAGGGCTACTACCACTACGGCATGTTCAACGACCTGCTCGACCGTCAGCCGACCGGCGGCGGCCTGGGCTGGTACGACTGGGCCTCCACCAAGCACGCCAGCAAGCCGATCATGGTTGCCGAGTGGGGCGTCTACCACCGCGTGGGCAAGAAGGCCGACAAGAGCCCCGGTTTCCGCAGCGTCCTGCCGGAGCTGAAGAAGCGCCCGAACATCAAGGCGATCGTGTACTTCGACACCGCCAAGGACGACGAGGGCGACCGCGACATCAGCATCAACGGCACCGCCGCGAACCTGGCCGCGTTCCGCGCGCTGGCCGCCGACAAGATCTTCGACGTGAAGATCGGCTGACCCCGCACGTTCCTCCCCCGAGCCGCCCGGCGATCCTGCCGGGCGGCTCGCCGCGTTCCACGACCACGTCAAAGTCAACCGATTGACGTGTACGCCCGCGGGGCGCGGGCCGACGTGCTCCGGTAACCCGGAGCGTGGGCCGAAGTGCTCGGGTGCCCCGGGCGCGCCGAAGTGCTCAAGTGACCCGGCGCGCGCCCGATCGTCTCGGACAACGAGTGCCCCGCAGGGGGCACCGCGCCCGGCGATAGGGAGGGGAACGATGGCAGGCATCCGCCGCCGGCGCTCCGTGACCGCGCTCGCCGTGTACCTGATGGTGACCGCGTTCGCCCTCTGCATGCTCACCGAGCCGGGCACCCCGGTGTTCTCGCAGACCGTGGCGAACATCGCGTCCTTCGTCATGACCGGTGCCGCCGGCGTCGCGTGCCTGCTGCGCGCGGCCCGGCAGGCGGGCCGGCCGCGCTGGTCCTGGGCGGCGATCGGGCTGGGCTGCCTCTCCTACGCCGCGGGTTCCGGCAGCTGGGCACTGATCGAGACCGTACGCGGCGGCGAGGTCACCTCGCCCGGCTGGCCCGATCTCGGTTTCCTGGGCATGGCCCCGCTCGCCGCGCTCGGCCTGATCCTGATGCCGGCGGCCCGCCAGTCGGGCCCGCACCGGCTGCGTGCGGTCGTCGACGGGCTCATGATCGCCTGTGCGCTGCTGCTGGTCAGCTGGATCCTGGTGCTCGGCCCGCTGGTCGAGGCGGGCGCCGCCAGCCGGCTCGCGCTGGTGGTGCTGCTCGCCTACCCGGCCGGCGACGTCGTGCTGATCACCGTCGTCCTGTACGCGCTCGCCATGCGCCGCCGCGCCGGCCACGACCGGGGTGCGCTCCGCCGGATCGGGATCGCGCTGCTGTTCATGGGGTTCGCCGACAGCGCGTACACCTATCTGACCCTGCACGGCGCCTACGCCTCCGGCGGCCTGGTCGACCTCGGCTGGTTCGCCGCCTTCGGCCTGATCCTGCTGGCCGCCACCGGCCCCGACCACGACCCCGTCGGGAACGCCGTTCCGGGAACCGCTCTCCGCAAGAACGGCGTTCTCCGGATCGTCGAGAACGCCGTTCCCGGAAGCGGGGCACGCGAGAACGCCGTTCCCGCGAACGCGGCGCGCGGGAACGGGAGCGCGGCGCGCACGAACGAGAACGCGGCGCGCAGGAACGAGAACGCGGCGCGCGGGAACGAGAACGCGGAGCGCAGGAACGGCAGTGCACAAGCGGGCGGGCGGGACGCGGGAACGCGGCGCGAACCGGCCGCGCTGCTCCTCCCGTACGCGGCAGTGCTCGTCGGTCTTGCCTGCAGCATCGTGTCGTTCGCGGTGTCCGGGCACAGCGACTGGTTCGTCACCTCGGCCCGCTCGGCGCTGATCCTGCTGATCATCGTGCGCCAGCTGCTGACCATGCACGAGAACAAGGACCTCACCAGCGAGCTGGAGGCCCGCGTC
>CAKUMG010001364.1 GCA_934667465.1 uncultured Actinoplanes sp.
ACTCCGGCCTCCCCCGCAGGGAGGAGGGCTCAGCCGGCCCGCCGGCGCAGCTCCACCGCCGCCGAGGCGATCGGCGCTGCCGCCGCGAGTGCGGCGGACCAGCGCGACGCCTGACCGATCGTTACTGCGGGGGACGGGCCGTGGCCTGCGGCGGATACACGGATCCGCCCTGCACGTCCAGAAGCATCAGATTGTGCGCGCCGGCCAGCCGCTCGATGAGGAGCAGCACCTCGTCCGGACAGGTCTCCACCAGCTTCATCTCCACATGGTCCCGCGCCACGTGCAGCGGCTTCGCGACGAACGGGGAGGCGCCACTGGCCACGCCACGATCGGGATATCGGGCCGTCAGGTCGGCGTAGAAGGCATTGATACGCCGGTCGGGTGCGCCCGCGGCATGAATGCCCGCGACACACCTCTTATGACCGGCCGTCACGTCGGCAGGCTCACCGGTCCGGTCAAGCGCCCAGACCACCAGGTCGAAACTCACCGGGGAAGAATGCCATCCGTTGAACCATCGGTCATCTCGGCCCCGACCGACACGCTGAGCCACAATGCTTCCGTCCGTCCCCGGGCCTTGTCACACGTACCGGCATCGCTATAGCGTATTTGATTGGTCACACAGGGCGATCGCCTGGCCGGGACGATCACCCGTGGGGACCCGCCATCGGGTGGCGGCGTCCCTGGTGCGACCAACCGGGTGCGTTCTCCGCGACCTCGACGGACCACCACCCGACACCGGTCGGCCCTCACATTCGTTGCCGAGCTTGTGAGGGCTGACAGGGCCCTGCACGGCTGGCTTCCGGCCCGGTCGTCCCACAGCGGCCGGCTTTGGGTCAGGCCGGGGCTGGGGTGGTCGAAGGCCGAGAACGGGTCGGTGTGCCGTACCCGGCTTTGGCAGCGAAGAGCGGAAGGCGTCTTCCCGCTTCCGGCGTGGTCGCGTTCCGAGTGCTCCCGCGGGCACCGGTCGTCGCTGGCGCTCCTCCCTGCACGTTGGGCGGGTGGCTGAGAAGGCCCAACCCCCTGGCCCCCGACTCTCCGCGACAGTCTCATTAACCACGCCACCCGCATCTCCGCCACCTATATGGCCAGCGCGACCTGCGCTGACGGCGCGACCTGCGCTGACGGCGCGACCTGCGCTGGCCGTGCGACCTGCGTTGACCGTGCGACCTGCGTTGGCCGCGCGACCTGCGCTGGCCGCGCGACCTGCGCTGGCCGCGCGACCTGCGCTGACTGCACGACCTGCGCTGATGGCGGGACCCGTGCTGACGGCATGACCCGGGCCAACCGCGCCTGCCCGCGCGGCTCATCACCCGGGCTTATGCCGCCCGTGCTGCCCGCGTGGCTCCCACCACCCGGCACCCACGCCACCTCGCCACGTGCGTCACCCGTTTTGCCGCCATCTGCGGCACACCGGCGGTCTCGCCCCGCTACCCGGCACCCGCGTTGCCCGAGATCCGTGCGGATCGCGTCACCGGCGCAACCCGCAACCCGCGTTGCCCGCGCACTCCGCGTTGGGTGCGGCTCACCTGACGGCGTTGCGTCTGGCTGGCGGGGTCTTGGTGACATCCGGTCAGGTTGCCGACTGGCCGTAGCGTCCGGTGCTCACCCCGTCCCGTCCGAATCTCATGACATAGCAACGCCGTCGCCGTCGCCGTCGCCGTCGCCACTGTCGCCGTTGGTGGCAGCGGCGGCACCAGTAACGGCCGCCACCGCAGCAGCAGCACCGATGGCAATAACGGCAGCAGTGGCGACGACAGCGACGACAGCGATGACCGCAGCAGCGACGGCAGCAGTAGCGACGACCGCAATCTCGGCCGCTGCAGAACCGGCAGCAGCAACGGCGGCGGCAATGGCAACAGGTGCAACGGCGTCGGCGGCGGCAACAACGGAGGAAGCAATAGCGGGGGCGGGATCTGTACCGAGGCGGTCGGCGGGCGCTTCGCGCCCGAAATTTCGCGATATAGCGATCCGGGTCGCGAGGTGTCGTCAATGCTGGTGCCCGATGCTCGGTACACGCT
>CAKUMG010001365.1 GCA_934667465.1 uncultured Actinoplanes sp.
CTCCAGGACGGCCTGCCGGAGGTCCTCGTCCTCGCGGGGCACGGGCTCGAGGAAGACCTGGTCGAGGTCGGAGAAGCGCTCGCGGAGCTCGTCGTCGAGCCGGACGCAGGCCCGCTCGAGGTCGCCGACGACCCGTGCCAGATCATCCTGTCCGCGACCGGGCTCATCGCCCGCACGGCCGCGGAGAGCGAGGAGGCCACCGAGGGCCGCCGCCGCAGCGGCCGGGTCAAGCACGACGCGGTCCGCGCGATCGTCCACAGCACCGCCCGCGGCCGCATCCTGCTGGTCACCAACCGGGGCCGCGCGTTCAAGACCGACGTGCTGCCCCTGCCGGTGCTCCCCGAGCAGATCGGCACGGTCTCGCTGCGCGGCGGCATGTCCGCCTCCGAGCTGATCCCCCTGGAGATGGGGGAGAAGGTCGTCGGCCTGGCCCCGCTGACCCCGGGCGACTCGCCCGGCCTCGCCCTGGGCACGCGCCGCGGCATCGTCAAGGTGTGCGCCCCCGAGTGGCCGGTCCGCGCCGACGAGTTCGAGGTCATCACGCTCAAGGACGGCGACGAGCTGCTCCAGGCGACCTGGCTCACCGACGGCGGCGAGGCGCTGGTCTTCGTCACTTCCGACGCGGCGCTGCTGCGCTTCCCGGCCAAGCTGGTCCGCCCGCAGGGCCTCAAGGGCGGCGGCATGGCGGGCATCAACCTCACCGCCGGCTCCGAGGTGCTGTCCTTCAACGTCGTCGACACCCACGACGACCAGCACGGCGATCCGATGGTGGTCACGGGCACGGCGACTCAGGTCAAGCTGACCCCGTTCGCCTCCTACCCGGCCAAGGGGCGCGCCACCGGCGGCGTGCGCGTGCAACGCTTCCTCAAGGGCGAGGACAGGCTCACCGTCGCCTGGGTGGGCCCCCGCCCGGTCGGCGCCGGCACCAACGGCGACCCCATCGAGCTCCCCGAGCCCGACGGCCGCCGCGACGGCTCCGGCACGCCGGTCCCGATGAGCCCGCAGATCATCGGCCACATGATCGAGCGCGGCTGACGGTTCTCTCAGGTGACCGCCCCGTCCGGCTCCGGCCGGGCGGGGCGGTTCGCACTATTCGCACTATTGGCACACCGCCGCCTGTGCCGCCTTGCGGCTTGCGCAGGCCCGGCGCGGACGGTCACCAGATCGGGCGGAGGCGGCCGGGGGTGGCGAGCCGGGCCAGGTCGGCGCGCAGGTCGGCGAGGCGCTGCGGGCCCAGGTGCTCCGCCCACGGTTCGAGGACCTCGGCGGCGGCCTGCTCGGCGGCCCGGGTGCAGGCCACGCCCCGGGCGGTGAGGACGATCAGCCGGGCGCGCGCGTCGTCCGGGTGCGGGCGCCGCTCGACGTAGCCCTTGCGCACCAGTTCGTCGACCATCTGGCTCGCGGCCTGCTTGGTGACGCCGAGGTGCTCGGCCAGCTCGACCACCGTGGAGCCGGAACCGGAGATCCGGGTGAACGCGAAGCCGTGCGCCGGGCGGATGTCGGTGAAGCCCCGATCGCGTACCCGGGCGTCGATGCCGTCGACCAGCGCCCGGGCCGCGCCGAGCAGGAGCACCGGTAATCCGAGGAGATCGCGTTCCACGGAAGAAGTTTGACACATTGGTCAAGCTGATTGACTATGTGGTCAAGCAGCTTGACTACCGGGAGGGTGACCATGGGAGTGCTCCGCGCGAACGACGTCGTCACGCACGAGATTCACGGCGCCAGATTCCACTCGTACGTCGCCCCGGCGCGCGGCAGCGCCGAACTCTGCGCCTGGCGGCTGGAGGTGCCCGCCGGGACCACCGGCGTCCCGCACGAGGTCAGCCGGGAGGAGGTCGTGCTGGTGCTCACGGGCCGGCTCACCGCGACGATCGCCGGGGTGCGGGAGGAGCTGCGGCCGGGCGACGTGGCGTTCGTGCCGGCCGGGGCGTCGTTCGGCCTCGACAACGGCTCCGGCGAGCCCGCGACCGCGTGGGTGACGACCGGCGTGGGCCTGACCGCGACGCTGCCCGACGG
>CAKUMG010001366.1 GCA_934667465.1 uncultured Actinoplanes sp.
AGAAACCCCGCACCGTCCGCCAGTCGCCGCCGGGCGGCACCCGCGGAGCCCCGCGACTCCGGCACCTCGACGATCGTGATCATGCCGGCCAGTATCCCGACGGGCGGATCCGCCCGTCCACCCGTCGCGCCACGAAGTCGTCACGCCCGGTTCGGCAGCGATCGAGGTCGGTGCGCTGCGACACCGGCAGGATCGGACGGTGCCGATCCGCGCCCACAGCCCGGATATATCGATTCCCGCCCCCGCAGCGGCCGGGCTACGCTCGCCGCATGCGCGTGATCGGACTCCTTGGCGGGATGAGCTGGCAGTCGACGGCCGAGTACTACCGGCTGATCAACGAGATGACCGCGGAGCGGCTCGGCGGGCTGCACTCCGCGCGCTGCCTGCTCTACTCGGTGGACTTCGCACCGATCGAGCGGATGCAGGCCGAGGGCCGGTGGGACGACGCCGCCGCCGAGCTGGGCCGCGCCGCCCGGTCGCTGGAAGCGGGCGGCGCGGAGACGCTGGTGCTGTGTACGAACACGATGCACAAGCTCGCCCCGGAGATCCAGGCTCAGGTGAGCATCCCGCTGCTGCACATCGCGGACGCGACCGCCGCCGCCGCGCTCGCCGCGGGCGTGACCACGGTCGGGCTGCTCGGCACCCGGTTCACGATGGAGCAGCCGTTCCTGGCCGACCGGCTAGCCTCGCACGGCCTGCGGGTGCTCGTGCCGAGCGCGGCGGACCAGCGGCTGGTGCACGACATCATCTACGACGCGCTGGGCCTCGGCGTGGTCCGCCCGGAGTCCCGGGAGGCCTACCGCGGCGTGATCCGGCGCCTGGTCGACGCGGGCGCGAACGGCGTCATCTACGGCTGCACCGAGATCGAGCTGCTGGTCGACCAGTCCGACAGCGACGTCCCGGTCTTCGCCACCACCCGCCTGCACGCCGCCGCCGCAGTCGACGCGGCGCTGAGTGCCTGAGCTTCGGCGGATCGAGGTCACCGACGGCGGCCTCACGCTGACGACCGGGACCGCACCGCTGATGTCGGCCTTCGGCGCGGAGATGCGGCCGGGCGCCACCAGCGTCCACGACCTGCCGTGGGACGAGATCTCCGGCATCCTGCTGGCCCCGGCCGGCCTGACCGTGGACGTCGTCTGGGGCGAGTACGTCGAGGTGCACCCCGACGCGGACGGCTTCGCCGAAGCCGTCCGCGCGCTGTGCCGGCTCTTCGCCGTGCCGGTGCCCGCGGCGGAGGACACCGTGACGATCCGGCCGGGCCGGTAGGACGGTCAGTCGTCCTCGGCCAGATCGTCCTCGTCGAAGCCGTACTCCTCCATCATCGCGGTGGCCTCGCCGTGCCGGTCCGTGGCGCGCAGCGCGCGGATCAGCAGCCGGACGGCGTGCCACTCGATGCCGCCACCGTCCAGCGCCAGCACCTCCCGGAGCCGGGCCACCGCCTCCTCGGCCCGGCCGGCCGTGAGCAGCAGCCGCGCGTGCACGGTCAGCGCCTCCGAGAGACCCTCCGGCTCGTCCGCGAGCAGCGACACCGCCCGCCCGGCCCGTTCCAGCGCCTCGGCCACGGTGTCTGCGGAATCCACGGCGTCAGCGGAAGCCACGGAGGCGCCGGAGGCCACCGAGGCATCGAAAGCCACTGCGGCGGCGGAGGCTGTGGCCAGGTGCACCCGTCCCACGTCCGCTCGGGGCAGTGTGTCGCCGCCGGCCGCAACGAGTTCGTCGGCACGCGCGAGCACCTGCCCGCCCTTCGCACCGTCGGCACTGAGCCGGTTCCACGCCTTCACCAGCACGCGCAGCTCGTCCGCGGCCCGGCCGTCCGCACGGTGCCGGTCCGCCGCCTCCAACAGCAGATCGGCCGCCTTCGCACCCCACAACCTGTCCGCCGTGTCCTCGAGCAGCACCTCGTACCGTGGCAGGTCCTCGGGCACGTGCGGCGCGGCGTTGATCTCGCGCAGCACGGCCAGCGCCGCCTGGCGGTCCCCCACCCGGTGGTAGAGCTGCCAGATCAGGTGGCGCC
>CAKUMG010001367.1 GCA_934667465.1 uncultured Actinoplanes sp.
AGCCGGGCCAGCTCCGCCCGGGTCACGGTGAGCAACGGGCGCGCGTCGCCGAGCATGAACGCGATCCGCTCGGCCGGGTAGTCCGGGTCGACGGGCAGGTACGCCGCCCCCGCCCGGCCGGCCGCCAGCTGCGCCACGACGATGTCCACCGAGCGGGGCAGCAGCAGCGCGACGATCGCCTCCGGGTCGGCGCCGCGGCCGGCGAGCAGCCGGGCCAGCCGGTCCACCCGCGCGTCCAGCTCGGCATAGGTGAGCCGGCCTCCGGGGTGCAGCACGGCCACGGCGTCCGGCGTGCGGGCGGCCTGCGCGGCGAACATCCCGTCCAGGGTGGCCGGCGGCACCGCCCGGGCCGTGTCGTTGAGCTCCTCCAGCAGGTGCCGGCGCTCGTGGCCGCCGAGCAGGGCCAGCCGCCCCACCGGCCGGTCCGGGTCGGCGGTGACCGCCGCGAGCAGCACCGCGAGCCGGTCCGCCAGCCGCGCGACCGTCGCCGCGTCGAACAGCTCGGTGCTGTACGTGAGCAGCACCCCCAGCCCCTCGGCGGCCTGCTCGAACTCGATCGTCAGGTCGTAGCCGGCGGTGGTCAGTTCCAGCTCGACCGGCTCGGTGCGCAGGCCGGGCAGCTCGGGTGCCGCGCCGGGCAGGTTCTGCAGCGCGACCATGACCTGGAACAACGGCGTGCGGCTCGGGTCGCGCGGCGGGCGCAGCTCGTCGACCAGCCGCTCGAACGGCACGTCCTGGTGGGCCAGCGCGCCAAGCACGGTCTGCCGCACGGCGCCGAGCAGCTCGCCGAAGGAGCGGCGGCCGTCGACCCGGGTGCGCAGCACCAGCGTGTTGACGAAGAAGCCGGCGAGGTGCTCCAGCTCCGCCCGGTCGCGACCGGAGGTCACCGTGCCGACGGCGATGTCGTCCTGCCCCGACCAGCGGCTGAGCAGCAGCTGGCAGGCGGCCACCAGGGTGCTGAACAGCGTGCCGCCGTGCTCGCGGCCCAGCTCGGTGAGCCGGGACGTCAGCGTGGGCGGCAGCCGCAGCTCGTGGACCGCCCCGGCGGTGCCGCGCACCGGGGGCCGGGGCCGGTCGGCGGGCAGTTCCAGGGGGCTCACCCCGGCCAGCGTGTCGCGCCAGTAGCCGAGCTGCTCGTCCAGCAGCGGCCCGGTGAGCCGGTCGCGCTGCCAGGCGGCGAAGTCGGCGTACTGCACGGGCAGCTCCGGCAGCTGCGCCGGGAGGCCGGTGACCTCGGCGGCGTACAGCTCGGCCAGCTCGCCCAGGAGCACGCCGGTGGACCAGCCGTCGGTGATGATGTGGTGCAGCACGAGCAGCAGCACGTGCTCGTCGCCGGCGAGGCGAACCAGTACGGGGCGCAGCAGCGGGCCGGTGGCCAGGTCGAACGGCCGGCCGATGTGCCCGGCCAGCACCTCGGGCAGGCTCGCCACGGTCGCGTCGCACCCGGCGAGGTCCACCGGGCGCGGTGGGTGGATCACCTGCTCGGCGACGCCGTCGGTGCCGGTCCGGAACGTGGTGCGCAGCGACTCGTGCCGGGCCACCAGGGCGGAGAGCGCGTCGGTGAGCGCCGCCCGGTCCAGGTCACCGGTCAGGCGCACGGCCGCGGGGGTGACGTATTCCTGCCCGGCGGGCTCGAACTCGTGCAGGAACCAGAGCCGCTGCTGCGCGAAGGACAGCGGCAGCGGCCGGTCGCGGGGCAGCACCGGGATCGCGGACGTGGCCGCCGAGCCGGTGACCGCGGCGGCGAGCCCGGCGACGGTGGGGTGGTCGAACACCGCCCGCGGCGACAGCTGGGTGCCGAACGCCTCGCGCAGCCGCGACACCAGCCCGATGCTCAGGATCGAGTCGCCGCCGAGGGCGAAGAAGTCGTCGTGCGCGCCGACGCCGTCGCGGCCGAGCACCTCGGCGACGGCCGCGGCAACGGTGCGCTCCGCGGCGGTGCGCGGGGCGGTGACCGCGGGTCCGGCCTCGGCGGCGGGGGCGGGCAGTGCCCGGCGGTCGAGCTTGCCG
>CAKUMG010001368.1 GCA_934667465.1 uncultured Actinoplanes sp.
GCGGCCGCGACGACGCCCAGCGGCCACAGGGTGCGCCCGTAGCGCGGCGCGAACCGGATCGCGGCCGTGCCCGCGGCGATGAGCACGGCGGTCAGGGCGGTGAACATGATCCCGGGCCGGTCGGAGCGCCACCAGGGCACGGCGTCGGCGGCCAGCGCGGCCGGGATGCACAGGGCGGCACCGACCAGCAGGATCTCGGTGCCCCGGACCAGCCAGGGCGCGGCCGACGACGGGCCGGTCGGCCCGGCGTGCCGGCGCGCCCGGATCATCAGCGGCACGACCAGCAGGAACAGCAGCACCTGGGTGACGGCGAGTCCGGTCAGGAAGATCTCAGCGACGCCGAGCTGCGCGCCGGCCCGCCGGTTGACGTCGTGCTCGCCGAGCACGGAGTCGGCGGGTGAGGCGGGGCGGCCCTCGACCACGGTGGCGGTGCGCCCGCTGAACTTGCCCTCGGGCGGCGGGCGGCCCAGCGCGCTCAGCACCGTCGGTGCCAGGTCGGTCAGCTGCAGGTAGCCCTCGCGGCCGGTGCCGGCGGAGGTGAGCCAGCCGCCCTGCCAGCCGTCGCCCTCGGCGATGGCCACGTGCAGCCGGGAGGTGGTGTCGGTGTCCGAGACGCCCGCGATGACCAGCAGCGACCGGTCGGGCCGGGCGGCGACGACCCGGGCGAGCAGCGCGTCCGCGGCGGCGACCTGCTGCTGCCGCTCCGCGCCGGTGCCGGTGATGGTGCCGAGGTCGACCACGCTCATCGGGCACTGGGTGAACAGCGCGGCCGGGTCGTCGGGCAGCGCCGGCTCGTACTGGTCGACGCGGCCGAACGGGCGGGCGGCGGCGACCGCGGCGCCGGAGCCGACCGCCGCGGTGCAGCGGACGGATTCGGCGAGGACGCCGGGCACGGCACCGTACGGCTGGGTGGAGTTCGTCCGCACGACCGCGGCCAGCTCGGGCAGGTTCGCGCCGATCCCGTCGGGCTGCTCGATGACCGGGCCGGCCGCGGGGCACGCCCCGGTGACCCGGCGGGTGTCCCAGACGGCCGTGTTGCCGGCGCCGAGGGTGAGCCAGCCGTCGGACGGGCAGGTGGTGTGGTGGGCGGAGCGCACGGACAGCCAGCCGACCGAGCCGACGGTCGCCTCCCGCCACAGCGCCGGCGTGCGCTGCGGGTCCAGGTCGTCCCAGCGCAGCCCGCCGGCCCCGGCCACGATCACGTAGTCGGCGGTCTTGCCGCTGACCCCGGTCGCGGGGCGGGCGGCGAGCCCGGCGAGGCTGGCCGCGACGGTCAGCACGACCAGCAGGTAGGGGACCCAGGCGCGGGGCAGGCGGGCCTTCACCGGCGCTCCGCCCGGGCGCGCGTGGTGACGGTGGCGTACGCGTCGAGCACGTCGGCGACGGTGCCCGCCTCGTCGGGCCAGGTGGCGGCCTGGGCCGTGCCACGGGCGGCGAGCTGCGCGCGCGCGGCGGGATCGGCCAGCAGCGAACGCACGGCGGTCTCCAGGGCGGCGGGATCGCCGGGCGGGATCAGCAGCGCGCCGTCGCCGACCAGGCCGGGCACCCCCCCGACCGCTGTCGCGATCAGCGGGACGCCGGCCATCAGGGCCTCCTGGGCGAACAGCTGCCGGGCCTCCCAGTCACTGGTGATGACGGCCAGGTCGGCGCCGCGCAGCAGGTCGGCGACGTCGCGGCGGTGCCCGAGCAGGTGCACGGGGGCGTGCAGCTCGGAGGCGCGCTGGGCCAGCGGCATGTAGCTGGGCCCCTGCCCGGCGATCACGGTGACCGGGGCGGGCCGCAGGTCGCGCCAGCGGGCGGCGGCCTCGAGCAGCACGTCGTAGCGCTTCTGCGGGTGCAGCCGGCCGACGCTCAGGATCAGCGGGGTGTCCGGGGTGAGCCCGAACTCGGCGCGCACGGCGGCCCGGGAGCGTTTCGGGGCGGCCAGGGCGGGCGCGGCGACCGGCGACAGCCGCGCGTAGCGGGCGCCGAGCGTGGTGGCCCGTTCGACCAGGTCGGCGGAGGCGCCC
>CAKUMG010001369.1 GCA_934667465.1 uncultured Actinoplanes sp.
TCGCCGTGATCGAGGTCTTCGTGCCGGACGCCGACCTGCGCCGGGGCGTCCACGTGGCCTGGGCCGCGATGGCCGGCATGGCGCTGGTGCTGGTCGCCGGCTCGGTCTTCGTCGCGGACCGGATCGGCGTCCGCCTGGTCCGTGCGGCCCGCTCGCTGGCCGGCGCGGCCCGCGCGTTCGGTGCCAAGGACCTCTCCGCGCGCGTCACCCCGGCCGGCCCGCCGGAGCTGCGCGAGGCCGGCGCCGCGTTCAACGCGATGGCCGACCGGATGATCCAGTTCATCGACAAGGAGCGCGAGCTCGCCTCCGACCTGTCGCACCGGCTGCACACGCCGCTGACCGCGCTGCGCCTGGACGCGGACCGCATCCCGCCCGGCCCGGTCGCGGACCGGGTGCGCCAGGCGGTGTCGGATCTCCAACACGAGATCGACGAGATCATCAGCGGGGCGCGGCGGCCGGTCACGGAGCGTACCGACGCGCAGACCGATCTGGTCGAGGTGCTCGCCGACCGGCTGTCCTTCTGGGCCGTGCTCGCGGACGACCACGGCCGCCCCTGGCAGGTCGTCGGCGCGGACCGCCCGGTCTTCGTCAACGTGCCCGAGGCAGACCTGATCGGCGTGGTCGACGCGCTCATCGGCAACGTCTTCGAACACACCCCGCAGGGCACGCCGTTCCTGGTCACGGTCTCGGACGACGCGCTCACCGTGTCCGACGCCGGCCCCGGCATCCGCGACCCGCGCGCGGCGCTGCAACGCGGGCACAGCGGCGGCGGCTCCACCGGACTCGGCCTGTCGATCGTGCACCGGGTCGCCACCGAGCTCGGCGGCGGCGTCCGCATCGACCGCGGCGAGCTCGGCGGGGCGCGGGTCACCCTGCACCTCAAGCACGCGCTATCTTGATCGCTCGTCACCCCCCGCAGTCTCGTTTGAATGGCCGGCACGTGCGCCGGTGGAGGGAAGAGCCAGTCCGTGAACATCCTCGAAGCGGTGCTGATCGGCGCCGTCGAAGGCTTCACCGAGTTCCTGCCGGTCTCCAGCACGGGTCACCTGACGATCCTGGAGAAGCTGCTCGGTTACCAGATCGACGCGCCGGACATCACCGCGTTCACCGCGATCATCCAGTCCGGCGCGGTCCTGGCCACGCTGCTCTACCTGCGCGGCGACATCCTCCGGATCATCAAGGCCTGGTTCCTCGGCCTGTTCAAGGCGGAGAACCGCGGCACGCCGGACTACAAGTTCAGCTGGGCGGTCATCCTCGGCTCGGTCCCGATCGCGATCATCGGCCTGCTCTTCAAGGACCAGATCGAGACCACGCTGCGCAGCCTCTGGTTCGTCGGCACCGCGCTGATCGTCTGGAGCTTCGTCATGTGGTTCGCCGACCGCGCGGCCACCCAGACCCGCCACGAAGCCGACGTGACCTGGAAGGACACGCTGATCATCGGCGTCACCCAGTGTCTCGCGCTGATCCCCGGCGTCTCCCGCTCCGGTGCCACCATGTCCGCCGGCCTGCTCCGCGACCTGGACCGCGTCACGGTCACCCGGCTGTCGTTCTTCCTGTCCATCCCGGCCCTGACCGCGGCCACGCTGCTGCAGGTCGTCACCGAGTTCGACAACATCTCCAACGGCGTCGGCTGGCTCAACACGCTGGTCGCGACGCTGGTCAGCTTCATCGTCGCGTACTTCGCGGTCAACTGGCTGCTCAAGTTCGTCGCCAAGCACAGCTACACGGTCTTCATCGTCTACCGCCTCATCCTCGGCACGATCGTGCTCGCCCTGGTCGCCACCGGCACCATCTCGGCCACGTAGCAACTCCTCCCGGGGCCGGTCACGCACCACCGCAAACGACCGGCCCCGCAGGACCGCCCACTCCCGGCGTGAGCACCCAGGCGCTTCCTGCTCCCGGCGCGATGCAAACCGCCGGCACCGCACCGACTCCGATCTTCCGGCCGTCAGCGTGATGCAGCCCGCCCTACCGCCGGCATCGTCACCAGCCGTGAGGCGACCCAGAAC
>CAKUMG010001370.1 GCA_934667465.1 uncultured Actinoplanes sp.
CCAGCTGACCAAGGAGTGGTCGACCAAGGGGCTGACCGAGGGCGAGCCGGTCCGGATCCTCGGCGGGCTGGTCCACCTGTCGCTGCTGCGCAACAGCGGCGCGGCGTTCAGCCTGGGCAGCGGCTACACGTGGGTGTTCCCGCTGGTCACGATCGTGGTCGTCGGCTGGATCGGCTGGATGGCGCTGCGGCTGCGTTCGGTGCCGTGGGCGGTGGCGCTCGGGCTGGTGCTCGGCGGCGCGCTCGGCAACCTCGGCGACCGGCTGTTCCGGGCCCCGAGCTTCCTGCACGGGCACGTGGTCGACATGATCAGCCTCTTCGGGCCGTACGGTGAGTATTTTGCGGTCTTCAACATCGCCGACAGCTGTCTCAGCGTCGGCGTCGTGCTCGCGGTCCTGCTCGAACTGACCGGGCGCCAGCGGGACGGATCGCGGATGGGCAAGAAGCAGGACCAGCCGGTCGAAGGAGAAAAAGCGTGAGCGCGCGGTCGTTGCCCGTACCCGACGGGCTGGACGGCATGCGTCTCGACCAGGCCGTCTCCCGGCTGTTCGGGCTGAGCCGCACGGCGGCCGCGACCCTGGTCGAGGCCGGTGACGCGCTGGTCGACGGCGTGGCACGGCCGAAGTCCGACAAGGTCAATGCCGGCGCCTGGCTCGAGGTGGTCCTGCCCGCGCCGGTCACCGCGCCGGCCGTGGTCGCCGAGCCCGTGCACGGCATGGGCATCATCTACAGCGACGACGACATCGTCGTGGTCGACAAGCCGGTCGGCGTGGCCGCGCACCCGAGTCCCGGGTGGACCGGCCCGACCGTCATCGGCGGCCTCGCCGCGATGGGGCACAACGTCGCCACCAGCGGCGCCGCCGAGCGGCAGGGCGTCGTGCACCGCCTCGACGTGGGCACCACCGGGCTGATGGTGGTGGCCAAGAGCGAGATGGCCTACAGCGTCCTCAAGCGCGCCTTCAAGGAGCGCGAGGTCGACAAGCGCTACCACGCCGTGGTCCAGGGTCACCTCGACCCGCTGAGCGGCACCATCGACGCGCCGATCGACAGACACCCCACTGCCGACTACAAGTTCGCGGTGATGTCGGACGGCAAGCCGAGCGTCACGCACTACGACACGATCGAGGCGTTCCGGTCCGCGAGCCTCGTCGACGTCAAGCTCGAGACCGGGCGCACGCACCAGATCCGCGTGCACTTCTCGGCGATGCGGCACCCGTGCGTCGGCGACGTCACCTACGGCGCCGACCCGACGCAGGCGGCGCGGCTGCAGCTGGGCCGGCAGTGGCTGCACGCCCGCGAGCTCGCCTTCCTGCACCCGCGCACGCACGACGAGGTGCGCTTCGTCAGCGACTATCCTGAGGATCTGGTCGGCGCGCTGGAGCTGCTGCGCGACGCGAGCTGACCAGAGGAACACCGAGCTGACCGGCGACACCGGGGGGAGCGGCGATGGGTCCCGGAGACCGCACGATGTCCGCGCCGATGCGGGGGCTGCCCCGCGCCGGTGCGCGCACGGTGCGGCTGCGGGTGATGACCGGGCTGGCCCTGGCCGCGGTGGTGGCGCTGATCGTGACCGTCGCGCTGGGCACCGACCGGGGCCCGGCGCCGGTGCCGCCCGGCGACGACGTGGTCCGGGTCGGGGTGGTCGACGGCCAGTCGGTCGCCGGCTATCTGCGGTCCACCGACGGTGAGCTCGCGGCGCTGCTGCCCGTGTCGGGTGCGCCGGCCGGCGACACCTGGGCGCTGGTGAGCCTGGCCACCTACTTCGCGCCGGACCAGCTGCCCGGGCTGCTCGGCGAGGCGGCGGTGGCCCAGGTCTACGCGCGGGCGCCGCTGGCGGGGGTGCGGACCCAGGTCGTGCGGATCCCCGTCTACCGGATGCCGCAGGACGTCGTGACCGGGATGCGCAACGCCGCCCTGACCCGCGACCGGGAGCAGGCCGACTATCGCAAGCTCGGCGCCGGGCTGAGCGGCGACGAGAGCGACGCCCGGGCGCGGCGGGCCTACGAC
>CAKUMG010001371.1 GCA_934667465.1 uncultured Actinoplanes sp.
GGTCTGACGCGCCGGACGGGGTTCCCGCGGGGCCGGGCTCCGGCTCGGGCGCGCTGGAGGAGCTGCGCGCCTGAGCGAGTCTGACGCGCCGGCTTGGGTTCCCGCGGGGCCGGGCTCCGGCTCGGGGGCCCGGGAGAGGCTGCGCGCCTGAGCGGGGTCAGACGCCTGCGACCCGGATGGTGCCGCTGCTTGCCCGCAGCTCCAGGACGTTGGTGGCCGACGGGTCGTTGGGGAGGTCCGACTCGAAGTCCTCGTTGCCGTTGTCGTGGTCGTTGTCGTTCTCGTCGGCGCCGGGAACGGGGGCGGCCGGGATGGAAGGGCCGGCGAAGCGGTAGGTGCCGTCGCGGGGCACGGTCAGCTCGATGGTGCCGCTGGTGGCCTGCGCGGACACGGAGGCCGGGGCGGCCAGGCCGAGGACGATGTCGCCCGAGGAGGCGCTGGCCCGCACCGGCTTGCCACCGCTGAGGCCCGACGCGCTGATCGAGCCGGAGTTGACACCGAGGGTGACGGCGCCGCTGAGCCCGTCGGCGAGGATCTCGCCCGACTCCGCGCGCGCCTTGACCTCCCCGGCGATCCGGTCGAGGGTCACCTGCCCGGAGGAGACCGAGATGTCGGCGGAGCCCACCTCGCTGAGCGCGACGTCGCCCGAGCCCAGGTTGCCGCGGACCTTGACGCCCGCGGGGGCCGTCACCTCGTACGACACGCTGCAGAAGTGACCGCAGTTGGTGTTCAGATGCAGCGTCGAGCCGTCGACCCGGTAGGACTGCTCGGGATCGGGGCCGTTGCTGCGGATCACCCGGCGGATCTGCGTCTCGGCGGCCGCGCCCGTGGTGACCTGGACGCCGCCGCTGCTGCCGCCGATCACGATGTCGGTGATCTTCGCCTTCTCGGTGTCGTCGAACGTCAGCTTGGCGCCGATGCCGGCCCCGCAGCCGGTCAGGGCGGCTGCCGTGGTGGCGGCGATCAGCGTCAGGGCTCCGGCCCGCCGGATCAGTCTCGCGGTCATGCCCTTGACGCTAGGAGCCCGAACCCCCGGGCACCACCGGAGCTACCCCGGAGTCGACCCTTAGATCGGGTCAGGGTCTCTCGCGCTCCCGGGGTGCGGGGGCGCGCTCCCGGAGGCGGGGTGCGGGCGCGATTCCCGAGGCCGGGGCGCTGTCTCGCAGGCGGGGTGCGGTGCGGAGGACGGGGCGCGGGAAAGTTGTCGTACCCAGGAGGCAGAATGACCGGGTGAGTGCAGGAACCGGTTACCGCCGCCAGCTCTACCGCGACGACGCGGTGGTGCTGCGCGTGCAGAAACTGGGCGAGAGCGACCGGATCATCACGCTGCTCACCCGCCGCCACGGCAGGCTGCGCGCGGTGGCCCGCGGCGTCCGGCGCACCACCAGCAAGTTCGGGGCCCGGCTGGAGCCGTTCGGGCACATCGACCTGCAGCTCGCCGGGTCGCCCGAGGGCATCGGGAGCAGCCTGCACTCGATCAGCCAGGTCGAAGGGCTCTCGCTCTACGGGCGCAAGTTCCTCGAGGACTACCCGCGCTACACGGCGGCCAGCGCGATCGCCGAGACCGCCGAGCGGCTGAGCCCGGTCGAGCGGGAGCCGTCGCTGCGGCTGTTCCAGCTGACCCTGGGCGCGCTCAAGGCCCTCGCCGTGAAGGAACACGCCACCAGCCTGGTGCTGGATGCGTACCTGCTGCGGGGCATGGCCTTTGCGGGGTGGGCCCCCGCGGTCTCGGAGTGCGCGGTCTGCGGCGAGCAGGGCCCGCACGGCGCGTTCTCCGTGCCGGCGGGTGGGTCCGTCTGCCCCGACTGCCGTCCGCCCGGGGCCGCCCACCCGGCCCCCGCGACGCTGGTGCTCATGTCGGCGCTGATGGGCGGCGACTGGCCGTATGCCGACGGCACCGACCCCTCCGTGCGCCGCGAGTGCAGCGGCCTGGTCGCCGCGCACCTGCAGTGGCACATGGAACGTAACCTCCGAGCCCTACCACTGGTCGATCGACGGGAGTC
>CAKUMG010001372.1 GCA_934667465.1 uncultured Actinoplanes sp.
GTCAGGCCCCGAGCAGCGACCGCTCGCCGGCGCTGAGGACGGGCCGTACGAGGTGCACCTGGCCACGGGTCACCACGGCGACGGCGTGGCGGGGCACGACGGTGAGGCTCGCGTAGTCGTCGGCGAGGTTGAAGATGCGCCCGATCTCGGCGGCCAGGGGCGCGGTCACCGCGTCGAAGAGGGCCACCTCGACGTGCGCGAGCCCGGACACCCGGGTGAGGTCGAGCCGGGCGGGGTCGAGCGGCCGGCGACACGGTCTCCCGGCATCGCACTGAGCCCGGGCAGGGGCGGGGCCGCGATCCGCGACCCCGCCCCGGCGGGTGGTGCTGTTACTTCTTGACGCTCTTCGCGGCCGACGTCTTGGATGCGTCGGTGTAGCCGGCGAGCTTGCCGGTGACCTTCACCGAGATCCAGTGCCCGGCGTCCGCCTTCACGAGCGTGCGCTTCCACGACGTGGCGCCCGTGATCGGCTTGCCGTCGCGCAGCCACTGATAGCTGAACGTCGTACCGGTGGTCCACGTCCCCGCCTTCGCCGTGAGCGCGGAGCCGACCTTGGTCGAGCCCGAGACGGTCGGGGTCTTCGCGGTCAGCGTTCCCTTGGCGACGGCCTTCGTCGCGGCCGATGTCGTCGACGCCGTCGTGTGGCCGGCGAGCGTGCCCGTGACCTTCACCGAGATCCGGCGTCCCGCATCGGCGGCGACGAGCTTGTACGACGACGAGGTGGCCTTGGAGATCGGCTTCCCGTCGCGCAGCCACGCGTAGGTGAGCGTGGCGCCCTTCGTCCAGGTGCCCGCGGTCGCCTTCAGCGTGGAGCCGACCTTGACCGTCCCGGTGATCTTCGGCGTGGCCGTGGTCAGCGTCGCCTTGGCGACCGCAGCGGTCGTCTTCGAGGTCTCGGACGCGGTCGAGTGGCCCGCGAGAGAGCCGGTGACCTTCACGGACAGCTTGTGACCGGCGTCGGTCGCGGCGATCTTGTACGTCGCCGCGGTCGCCTTCGCGATCGCCTTGCCGTCGCTCAGCCACTGGTAGCTGAGCTTCGCGCCGGTCGTCCACGTCCCCGGCTTGGCCGTGAGCGTCGCCCCGACCTTCGCGGTGCCCGAGATCGTCGGAACGGCGGTGGTCAGTTCGTTCAGGACCACGGTGACGACGCGCTCCTTCGTGGTCGCGTTGCCGCGGGCGTCCGTGACCGAGTAGCGCAGGGTCTGAGCGCCGAGCGTGGCCGTGTCGACCGTGCCGCTGACCTCGACCTTCTCGGTGAGGTCGCCGTCGACGTTGTCCTCGGCCGAGACGCCGGCGCGGGCGTCGAAGTCGGATCCGACACCGACCTCTCCGCCCGCGGGGACGGTGAGCTCGGGCGCGGCGTCCTTCGTGAGCACGACCTCGTCGACCACGCTGTTCACCGGGTTGGCGGTGCCGTTCGCCTGGCTGCGGAGCGTGCGCAGGGTGATGTCGTCGTCGGTCACCTCGACGACCGAGTAGTTGCGCACCTTCTCCTGGTTCATGGCGGAGATCCACCACGAGTCGGGCGCGGTGGTGTCGTAGTACTTCGAGCCGCTGGCGGAGTTGGCGGTGAGGTAGAGCACCTCGCCGTCCTTGGCCTCCACCTTCGACTGCCCCTTCAGCTCCTTGGCGTCGGCGAGCTGACCGTCCTTGATCAGAAGGCTGCGGGTGTAGTTGTGGTCGTGGCCCATGAGCACCACATCGAACCCGAGCTTCGAGATCTCGGTGGGCATCGTGGCACGGCGGTCGATGATGTCGCCGTCGTTGACGTGCGAGGCGACGGAGTAGATCGAGTGGTGGAAGGCGAGCACCTTCCACTTCGCCTCGTCGCCGTGCTCCGCGATGACCTTCTCCATGAACGCGTTGTGCGCGGCGTAGTCGCGGCTGTTCGAGTTGATGTCGATGAACAGCACGTCCTTGTAGATGAACCAGTAGTCGCCGCCCGACGAGCTGCCGTTGCCCGCCCCGGCCGTCAGGTCCTCGTTCGGCACGTTGAAGTGC
>CAKUMG010001373.1 GCA_934667465.1 uncultured Actinoplanes sp.
CCATGGCGGCGTTCCTCCGGAGACTCGTGGGCGCGGCTCGACGCTCGCGGCGGTCTCAGGACATCGGTGTCAGGAGGTGCCGGGCGTCTCGCACACCCGGAAAAAGAAGTCGGGCGGCGTCAGGAAGCCGGACACATCGCGCTGCGGACACGGCCGTAATCCACGTGGCGCCGGGCCACGAAGCGGCGGTCAACTGCAGCGGTCATGGTGGCAAGCCTCTCACGCGCGGGCCTTCTGGGCCAGAGGGGTCCAGATTCTAGGAGTGTGTCCGCGACCACGCGGTCACTCAGCGCACTGATCGAGGCGGCTGCGGGGGGATGACACGCTAGTGAGACACTGCGACCTCACAGACCGACCTGGAAGCCTGGAGCCGTGCAGACGCTCGCTACAGCCGAACCGGCGGCCCCGCCCGTGACCCGGCCGGACGCACCCCCCGCCCCGGTCCGCCGGGTGCTGACCTGGCTCGGGGTGCAGTCGGTCTGGCTGATCCCCGCGCTGCTGACCGCCCTGGTGGTGGGTTACCGGGCGGCCTCGCCCCAGCCCTGGCGCGACGAGTTCGCGACGTGGACCGCCGCCCGCCGGCCGGTGAGCGAGATCGTCGCGCTCGGGCAGACCATCGACGGCGTCACCGTGCCCTACTACATCGTCGCGCACGCGTTCACCGTGCTCTTCGGCGACTCGATCCTCGCGCTGCGGCTGCCGTCGATGATCGCTGCGGTCGCCACCGCCGTGGCCTGCTCGCTGCTCGCCCTGCGGCTGTGGGGCACCAAGGCGGGCATGCTGACCGGACTGCTGGTCGCCGTGATGCCGGCCATCTCCCGGTACGGGCAGGAGGCCCGCGGCTACGCGCTCGCGGCCTGCTTCGCGGCGGTGGCCACCCTGCTGCTGGTCCGGGCGCTGGAGAGCGGCCGGTGGTGGCGCTGGGCCGGCTACGGGATGAGCGTCGCAGCGCTCGGGCTCTCCCACCAGATCGCCATCCTGCTGCTGAGCGGCCACCTCGTGGCTGTCGCCGTGATGAACCGGCGGCGGCTGCCGGTCTGGGTGCTCTCGGTGCTCCCCGGCGTCGCCGCGCTCGTGCCGTGGAGCCTGCTCGGCCTGGACCAGCGCGACGACCAGCTGGTCTGGCTCACCCCGGTGGACGGCGTCACGCTCGCGGCCTTCCCCGGCTCGATCTTCATCAACCCGATCATCGCCGGGGCGGTCATCGGCCTCGCCGCGGCCACGCTGGGGCGGTACGACCGCTGGAGCGTGCTGCTCGTCCTGAGCGTGCTGCTGCCGGTGGCGCTGCTCTATGCCGTGGACCACCTCATCGCGCCCATCTTCATCGGCCGCTACCTCTACTTCACCGTGCCGCTGCTGCTGGTCCTGGCCGGGCGTGCCCTGTCGCTCGCCCGGCACCCGGCGGGGCTGGCCGTCGTCGTCCTGCTCGCCGCGATCGGGCTACCCGCTCAGCAGTCCGTGCGCCGGGCACACTCCAACTTCGACTACGCCCGGGCCGCCGAGCTGATCCGGGCCGGCGCGCAGCCCGGCGACGCGATCGTCTACGCCCCGCGCGACGGCTGGCAGTTCACCGACGTCGCCATGGAGTACCACCTCGGCGACGACCGGCCCAACGACATCCTGCAGACGGCCTCCCCGGAGCAGAACAGGTCACTGTGGTCGGTCGAGTGCGAGAGCGCGGCCCAGTGCCTGACCGCCGACCGGGTCTGGACGCTCAGCGCGGACAACCTGGAGACCGGGCGCGCCGCCGGACCCGTCGACCAGCTCAGCTTCGGCGTCCAGGCCGTGCTCACCAGCTCGTACGACCGCATCCAGCAGATCCGCATCGATGGGTTCACCCTCTGCCTGTTCGTCCGCGAGCCGACCCCGGTCCCCCTGCTGCCGGGGCAGAAGCGGCCCAAGCCGGTCCCGGAGGAGCCCACCTCCGCCTGGAAGCACTACGGCCCCGGCGCCGCACAGTCCGCAACGGTGCGTTAGGGGGTATCTGGTGGATCAGGAC